>JADGBZ010000109.1 GCA_015231175.1 Magnetococcales bacterium
TCCCCAGATCAATACCGACAAAAAGCTGTTTATCACTGTTCTTCTGGGCTTGCATGGCCTCTCCTCGTCGCCAAACCTATCCGGACATCAGACGCACACGCAGGGCGCAACGACCTTCGTTTCCTGTCCCATCCCGGAGTTGCGCCCCGTATCGTTTTGCAGGTTTCCTCTGATTCCGGGACAGGTCGGATGGCAGAGCGTTGATGTCAGTTGTCAATGACTTTGATGCGAACCGGACTTGAATTCACGAACCTTGCCGAACAGCCAGCCGGCTCCCTTGACGACACTCTCCACACCATCCCCCATGAGGTTGGCAAAACCGGTCCCCAGGTCTTCTACCAGGACGGCTTCAACGGGCTTGGTGGCGGTCTTCGGCGGCGCAACGCGCTCAGTCTCAGGCCCCTCCCACTCAGACTCCTCCCGGGCGGCGACGGCGGCCATTGGTGGCGGGGCAGGCGCAACCACCTCTTCAACCGCAGGTGGCGCGGCAAGCACAACCACCTCTTCAACCGCTGCTGACGCGGCAGGTGCAACCACCTCTTCGACCGCAGGTGCCGGGGCAGATGCAACCTCCTCTTCGACCGCAGCCGACGCGGCAGGGGGAATCGCCCTGGATTCGGCCCGCCTGGGCGCGGTTTCAACCGGACGGTCGACAACAGATTGAACCCGGGAAAAATTCTGCTCGGAGGGGGCGACATCCGAAGAGTCGACCGGGACGGCACGGGTCACTTCCGCCATGTCATTGACACTCGTTTCCACCACAGACTCACGCGCTTGGGAATCAGCCATATCCTTATCCTTGTCCTTATCCACGATTTTACCGGGTTCAGCGGGAAGGGCCGACACAACTTCCCGAGTGGCGTCGCCAGCGTCGCCATTGGTTTTTACGCTGCCGCCCTGTGTCAGGGTTCGTTCCTGTCCTGTTTTGACCTTGACCATACCTTCCTCTCCAGATGGGTACGCACTATGCGTTGATTTCATCTGCAAATCAAGGACCGATACCGACGGCGCCGCCGGTATGGTAAACGCTTGACCGATCGGTGTGGCATGACGCAGAATATTTTGTATATCCTCTATTTTTTGAGGTTCACTTAAATTTTCCAAATCACGCCAGTGAGGGGTTGTTGCCGGGATGGTGGCGTGCAACAAGGCAGCAAGCGTGGTATCGGGAGTTTCCGGGGCCGCCGTCGAGAAGCTGGCCGGGTCACCGGCGGCAGGAACCGATGCAGGCGGAGGCGCTGCATGCCAGGTCGGAACAGGGTCGATATTGCGGAAAAGGTTTTGGTGCGAAACATTCTGTCCAAACATGCGCTGCCGTACCACATCGCTCCACCGGCCTCTCTTCTTGAGCAGGGGAGCAGGGCGTGTGACGGAGAGCCCCGGGCGCGGGGGACGGCCACCAGCCCAGGTGGGGGTTAAAAATAGGGGTTGTCCAGAGTTGTCCAGGATTCCTTCCACGTGAAACCTGGGCATGAACGCTGTTTCACACCCCCGGGTGGAGCTTGGCGAAGCTGAAGGAGGATCTTTTCTTTCCGACGCGGCTGGACCGGCCCGAAGAGCAGAGGAGGGAACCTGGGAGCGGGGCGCTCCCGGCGCTGCCTCATGGGCCCAAAGGGCGCCAAAGGGGCCGGTCAGGAAGGTCTCGGCGTAGAGGGTTGGCCAACCGTGGGTCAGGAAGGGAACACCCGGTCCCTTGAAGAGATTTTCCCGGCGTTTGATCTCCACGGATGCCGGTGTGGCAAAATGGCCTTTCCAGAAAGTCTCCTCCAGGGCCAAACCCCAAACCGTCTGGGAAGGTGCGTAACCTCCGATAAAACCGCCTAATTTGTGAATTGATTCCGGAATTTGGGAGAGGGAGCGCTTCCGGTAGGCGAGCCTGGAGGTGGCGGATGGGGCTCTGTTGGTTTTTGAGTGGGCGCCCGCCTCTTGTTTGGTGTGGACCTGGTCGGAAGGCAGCGGATCGGAAAGATCCTCCATGGCCTGGGGTTCCGGGAGGTTCTCCAACACCCGGTCCGGTTGCAGCAGCTCGGCGGGTGCCGGGGATGGCGTCGAGCCATCCGGTTGTTGGGCCGCAGTGGGTGCCGGAAAGGGAGCGGTCTGATCCTTCCATGCCGTTTTTCCCGAGGCCACGTCGGGCGACCCCACGTTGGCCACGCCAGGGGTCAAGCCGACGGGTTCCACCTCGGCGGCCATCCAGGGCATGGCACGTCCCGGCAGATTGACAACCGAGGTGACGATTCGCAACTCCCCGGCGGTTATGGCCGTAGGTTGCGGGATGGCCAGGGGGAGTGGCATGGGCGTGGGGAGGGGAGTGACGACCGGAAGATGGGTCACCCACTGGACAGTTGCAGCGGGGCTGGCATCCGCGACGGGGGGGGACTCCATGGCCGCAGCGGGGTCGCAGGTTCGGGTTTGCAGATGCTGGATCAACCCGGCAAAATCCGGCTTGCCTCCACCGGTTACGGGAGCGGCCAAGTCAGGGGGACCGGCTACCGGAAAAGTCTCCAGGGGTTTTGTTTCGCCTCTTGGCTTGGGGGAGGGCTCCGTCACGGGCAGGGGGGAGTCCTCTTTCTCTTTCCAGACCTCCTGGCGCACCACGCGCAGGAGGGGCCGCCTGGAAAATCCTTCTCTTCCAACGGTTTTTTGCCGCGGCATTTCCGGAGGCATCGGCAGTGGCGGGTTTTGCCACATGTTTCCGGTCAAGGCACCGCCCGGGGCGAGCACCCCGGTGCGCCGTAATTCGACGGAGGAGGCCATGGGCGTGGGATGAAAAACAGGTTCCCTTTCCCGGGTTTCGACCAGGGAGAGCAACTGTAGTTCTTGTCGGACCTCACCCGCCATGTCCGGCATGGACCAGGGAACGACTTGGGCAGACGGGGACGTTCTGCGGTGGCCTTTACGGACCGGAACAGCCACCGATTCCGGCCTGGACCATGAGGCGGTGGATCCGTTCAGGGGGTGAGGTTTTTCCTCCAGATGGGGGCGCAATCGGGCGGGATCGGGCAGGGTGCGGCCTTTCTCATCGGGCGCCAATCTCCGGGCCCTGGGTGGCGAAATCTCCGGTGTGGCCACCTCGGGGGCAACCGCTGGGGCTGTTCGGGCTCCGCCTCTGGTGCTCCGGCCTCGGCCTGGTTTTTTGCCCATCAAGGCAAGCAGAACGGGATTGGTCACTTCGGGCAGCAGAGGGGTGGGCGACTCTTCCATGGACAGGGCAGCATCGGCCCCTCCCGGGGTGTCGGTCGCGGTGGCGTCGATTGAAAGAGGAGAGGGCATTTCCGGCATGGTCGCCGGAAGAGCGGACTCGAAAACTTCCGCAGGAGCGGAAGCTGGCGCCAAGTGGAATGGCGCGACGGGATTTTCCACAGCTCCGGAAATTTCCGCAGAGGCGGAAGCTGGTGCCAAGTGGGATGGCGCGACGGGATCTTCCACAGCCGCAGCGGATGCCTCGAACACCGCAGAATACCCGGGTGGGGGCGAATGCTCCTCGTTGGGTTGGGCATGGGTTTCCGGCGAAGGTGCAGTAACCGGCATGGGAGACTCCTGAGCAGAAGGAACAGCATGTGCGGGCATGGTCACGGCAGAGGTCGATGTCGGCGCAGCTGCTGCGGTCGCGGGCGCATCCGACCCGCCTGGTTGGAAAAGTTCGCGCCGTTGCCGGGATAACTCGGCCAACTCGTTGGCAGCGGCTCGGAAGGCGGCTATTCCGCGCAGGCGCTCGGACGGGGTTTGTTCTTTCGGATGTGTTGGCATATCCCTTCTCGTGACTCCAAGGAGTTCCGATTCAGCCACCAAAAAAGTCTTGTACCCAGCAACCATTCAGCGTGGCGAGCCCTGACAAACCGGCAACGAATCCGGGTCCAGGGGGCTGGCTCCCTGGCTTAGTCCAGGGCAGCGTCCTGGTGGGGTTCGGGGCGAAGCCCTGACAAAGGCTTTCATGTCCAAGCTTTTTTTAAAAATGTGCCGAACAGTTATGCACGCCAAAGTTTTTCCAACAAGGGTGCTGAAGAGTGATCTGTTATTGCAGTTTGGCAAACAGCCGTGTTCCATTGCGTTCGATTTCGACAAGCATCCATTGTCGACCTGCCGCCGCCTTGATGGCCTGATCCAGGGCGGCAGCGTCCGGGGTGGGTATGCCGTTGATCGCCAGGATGACATCTCCGACGTGGAAGCCTGCCAGCGCAGCCGGTGATCCGGATGTCACCTCTTTGACTGTTCCACCGCGTGCTCCGAGAGAGCCGGGCCGGGTGGGCGTGAACTCCGCTCCCATCCATTCAAACTCGGCGGGAGGGGGAGTGGGGGGCTTGGCCGTAGCTGTGCCGGGGGGGGGATGTTGGCGACAAACCCGGTGTGGGTGGTGGCAGAGGGGCTGTTTCCCACGGCTGGGCGCCTACGGGGGAGGTCAAGGCCACACTCCAGGCTTGGGGTTGCTGGGGGGTGGCTGCTCCCGGGGTGCGGGGAGGGATATGCAGATAGACCGGACGGCGGCTGGAGCCATTGGCCACGGCGAGGCGCACCTCCTCTCCCGGTTTGGCATGCGCGAGCCTTTGCTCCAGGATACTGGGACTTTCTGCCCAGCGTCCTTCCACTTTGTGGATCACATCGCCGGCGCGCAAACCTGCCTGGTCGGCCATCGATCCAGGCTGCACGGCCTCCACCATCAATCCCTTGGGGGCGGGGAGTTGTTGCTGGCGGATTCTCTGGAGATTCAGCACGGTCACGGTCAGCCCGAACTGGGTTGCGAGGCGTTGACTGGCCAGGAGCTCTTCCTGTGTTCCGGCGTCGTTGGGCGGAGAGGGTACTCCATCGCCCGGAGGGATGCTCAGGGCGCCGCCATCCGTGCCATTGGCGGCAGCCATGCCCGGATAGACGCCGACCGCGCCGCTCGGATCGAACACATACCTGGCATCGACGCGCTTGCGGTGCAGAATGCCGTTTGCTCCCGGAGGGCCGCCTGAAAAGGCGGACTGGTTGTAAGCGGCAGGCAGGGCGCCAGGCGGTGTGGACAGAATTTCGTGGCAATTGACACAGGGCCCCCGGTCGCCGTGGGGCATGACGGCGTTGGCCTGGATGGGCGGGGGAGGTCGGGCTGCGACATGCGCACCGCCGCCCGCTCCCGTCCATTTGGGCAGGTTTGGAGTCACTGTCGGCAGGCGCAGGGTTTCTTCCAAAAATTCCCGCACCGTGTTGGCGGGGACGGCAAAGCCAACACCGGCAAAGGCGTTGGTGGTGGTATAGATGGCCGTATTGATGCCGATGACATAACCACGGCCATCGACCAGAGGACCACCCGAGTTGCCCCTATTGATGGCCGCGTCGGTCTGGATCAGCCCGCGATGCATGTTGCCGCCGATGTTGATCGCCTTGCGCTTGCCGGAGACAATCCCCTGGCTCACGGTTTGATCGAGCCCGAACGGCGTGCCGATGGCGATGACCGGATCACCCACGTTGACCAGCGTACTGTCGCCGAAGGCAACAGGTTGCAGAGGGGTTTCCGGATCCACCTTGAGCAACGCAAGGTCGCGTTGGGCATCCAGGGTGACGACCTCGGCAGGCAACACCAGGTTGCTTCCCTGGGCATTGAACAGGGTCACGTAGACGTGCTTGGATTTTTCCACTACATGGAAATTGGAGAGGATATAACCATCCTCGGTGACCACGACGCCGGAGCCGATGCTCTCGGTGGTCACGCCGCTGAAGGGATCGGCGTACTGGAGACCGGGATCCCGGGTGGTGGTGCCGGGTGCAGGGGGTGTGTTGGGCGCAGGGGCCGCAGGAGAGAGGACGTTCTCCGGCAGGCGGGTGCTGGTGGCACTGACATTGACCACGCTGGGCAGCAGGGCGCGGGCCACGGCGGCAAAACGGGTCGGGGTGCGGGTCTGCACGGGTGTTGCGACACCGGTCGGGAGTTCCGGCGTTGTCCCGGTCATCTCCAGCGGGCTCACCGCAGCGACCGGTATTGCCACGGGACCGATCAGCCCGGCACCGGGGGGTGTGGCCGCCTGTTTTGTGCGCACTCCGCCCGATCGGACAGCATAAAACCCGCCCGGCGTGTGCTGATCCCACCAGAACGTGCCCACCAAAAGCACGATGGCGATTGCCCCCACCATGAAGAGGTATTTCAGGAAGCCGCGCCCGCAGTTCGGATCCTGCTCCGGGGTCATTCCAGTCCACTCTCCGGCTTGGATGACGGGGGGGGGTCACTCAACTCTTCAGTGTCTGGATCCATCTCCGAAACGGGTGCGGCGTTGACCTCCCGCATGCGGGTTACGCCGGCTCCCAGGGCGACAAAGCCAAAAAGAACCAGGATGAGTGGAATCAGGCCCCGCAAAAACTCAACCATGGACCACCACCAGGCGGACAAACCCCAAAGGCCCAGCGAGATGGCCACCAACCCGATTATGATGCTCGGCATGATCCGATTTTTCCTCTTCGCAAAAACATTCATCGCTCCCCCGGGATCCTGCTACGGCAAGACTCTTCGCCCCACCGAAGCCAACCCCGAAAACACACCTCCGAGGGCACACTCTACCCGTATATCACAGGAACTTCCAGGAGTTTTTGACATGTTTGCCATTCATCCATCCAGGCAGTATGGTGGGGGATGGCGGCAGGAGGCACGGTTGGTGCAGCCTTCGATCCACCGACCCACCTTTTCGGTCCAAGAATCGGGAAAAACGACGATGAATATCCTACTTCTGGCCACCCCTTTCAACGATGCCTGGGTCAATGAACATCCGGCGGCCAACACCGGTTATCCCATGGGGATACCTTATATCCACGCCGTTCTGGAAAACCTGGGCCACAAGGTTACCTCGCTGCCCTTGAACCACATGGCGGCGGATGTTGCCGACCAACTCATCCAGCAGGCCCTGGAACAGTGCCGACCTGATGTGGTCGGTTTCAACATTCTGAGCGACGGTCGCACGACGGCTTTTGTTTGGATCAGGCGGATACAACGGGATTATCCCCACATCCGCATTCTTGCGGGGGGGGTGCATGCCACCACCATGCGGGAACAGGTGGTGCGTCATTTTCCCCGAGTGGTGGTCGTGGTGGGCGAGGGTGAGGAAACGGTGCCCGAGTTGCTCTCCGTGCTGGAACGGAACGGCTCTCTGGAACAGGTGGCCGGTATCGCCTACTGGGATGGTCAACGCCATGTCGAAACGCCGTCGCGTCCCCTGATTCAGGATCTGGACCGGCTTCCCTTTCCCAAACATGATATTTTTTTCACCCCATCCCGGTTTCAGGGGAGTGGCCGCACCTGTGCCTACATGTTGACCAGCCGGGGCTGTCCTTTCCGTTGTTCTTTCTGCGTGTTGGATAAAATGACCAACCGTCAGGTCCGTTATCGGTCGGTGGCGCATGTCATGGCCGAAATCGTCGATCTGAAAACCCGGTATCCGGGGTTGCAGCGCATCTGGTTCAACGACGATCAGTTTTTTTTAAAAAATTCCCGGGTCATCGAACTGTGTACCGAAATCATCCGCCTGAACCTGGGGTTGAGATTTATCTGCTCGGCCCGTTTCAAGCCCATCTCCGCCGAGATGCTGGCCGTCATGGAGAGAGCCGGTTTCGAGCAGCTCTATTTCGGCCTGGAAAGCGGGTCGCAAAAAGTGCTGGATCTGGCGCAAAAATCCTTGAAGCAAAGCGAAGTGCTGCATGCCATCGAGTTGTTGAAACACTCCAGGATGAATGTTTCTCTCTTCCTGATCGTTGGTTTGCAGGGAGAGAGTGCGGAGACCATCCAGGAGTCCATCGATTTTATCCAATCCCTGCAAAAAATCCGGTATATCGAGTTTGGCGACAGCGCCATCCTGATGACCTATCCAGCCACCCGGGTCTATGATCTGGCCAGGGAGGCCGGCCAGATCCATGACGACTATTGGCTGGGTGATGGTCCAACCCCCTACTTTACTGTGGAACACCCTGTGGAGGTGCTACAGGATTTGCGTGCAAAACTCCTGAATGGGGTTGCCTTGAACCGGTTTCTCACCTGGCAGGGTTTTCGCCAGCAGGTACACATGGTTCCTTATATCATCCGCACCATGTACCGGTGCGGATACAATCCACTGCCCACCTTGGCCGGCATGATTCGCGGCCAATGGCCGGGAGTCTACCGTGTCCTGCATGGCATTTACCGACGCCTGCCTTGAATTTGGGGAACGCACCTCCCCACCTGCCTGTCCAATGGGTAACGCCCCGGCGCCTCAGGGCAGAGACCAGAATTGCTTTTTGGTATCCGGGTCCAGGGGGCTGGCTCCCTGGCGGGTCAAGGGCAGCGCCCTTGAGGGTCAAGGGCAGCGCCCTTGCGGGTCAAGGGCAGCGCCCTTGCGGGGTCCGGGG
>JADGBZ010000110.1 GCA_015231175.1 Magnetococcales bacterium
CCAGGGAGCCAGCCCCCTGGACCCCGATTCGTTGGCGGGTGGTGAATAGTTACGAACGATGATCCCTGTGGACACGGCTTGACATGTCGAGAAGCGACAGGGTATCCCATCCCGTGCCCTCCGACCACCAAAATTGGCAACTGTTCAGCACCATGGCAAGAAAAGCCTGGACATGAAAGCCTTGGTCAGGGCTTCGTCCCGAACCCCCGGGATAAGCCTGGACACGAAAGCCTTGGTCAGGGCTTCGCCCCGGCCCCCGCCAGGACTCTGTCTCGTTCCGATTCCAGATCAAGATGGATGCGAGGCGACAACGAACGAGCGACGAGGCTGCACGTGTTTGGTACGGCGAGGAGCGAGTGAGGCAGTCAACGAAGCAGACGCTTGATCTGGAATTGGAATCAGGCCCTGGCAGGGAGCCAGCCCCCTGGACCCCGATGCGTGGCCGGGTGGCGAATGGTTGCGTCAATTCAGGTTTCCGACTTGCCAATGCTTTGACAGTCGGTTTATTTTATAAAGAGGGGGGGCGTTGCCCAACCGAATCAACCCAAAACTTGTGTGAGGAATTTTTTCAGTGTCCGAGACATGGCGCCCCGACTCCTGGCGAAAATACAAGGCAGAACAGCAACCCGCTTGGCCCGATTCCGGTGCCCTGGCGGAGACATTCAAAAACCTGAGCCAGTTTCCACCCCTGGTGTTTGCCGGTGAAGTTCTCGCTCTCAAACAGCACTTGGCAAGAGTTGCTGCAGGGGAGGCCTTTCTGTTGCAGGGGGGAGATTGCGCCGAATCCTTCGGAGATTTTACAGCCAATGCCATTCGCGACAAGTTGAAGGTGCTGTTGCAGATGGCCGTCATCCTGACCTATGGGGCAAGAAAGCCCGTCGTCAAGGTGGGACGCATTGCAGGTCAGTTTGCCAAGCCCCGCTCCAGCCCCATGGAGACCCAGAATGGTGTCTCGCTTCCCAGTTTTCGCGGGGAATCGGTCAACGACCCATATTTTTCCGAGGAGGCCCGGCAACCAGATCCGAAACGCCTGGAACGAGCCTATTTCCAATCCGCTGCCACCCTGAACCTGCTTCGTGCCTTCACCGAGGGAGGGTTTGCCGACCTGCACCGGGTACAAATGTGGAATCAGGATTTTGTCGCCAAGAGCCCCCAGGGACAACGTTATGCCAGCCTGGCCAACCAGTTGAGCGATGCCTTGCGCTTCATGGAGATCATCGGCATCGACTCCAAAACCACGCCCGTGCTGCGGCAAGTGGAATATTTTACCAGCCACGAAGCCTTGATTCTGGAGTTCGAGCAGGCTCTGACGCGGGTCGATTCCATCACCGGAGACTCTTTCGATTGTTCTGCCCACATGTTGTGGATTGGTGAACGCACCCGGCAGCTGGATGGCGCCCATGTGGAGTTTCTGCGTGGGGTGCGCAATCCGCTGGGATGTAAGATCGGTCCCCAGGCTACAGCCGATGATCTCCTGAGATTGTGCGACCGGCTCAATCCCGACAATGAGGCTGGACGGCTCTCCCTCATCACCCGTTTCGGTCATAACAAGATTGCCGATGCCTTGCCGCCACTCGTCCGGAAGGTGCATCAGGAGGGCCGGCAGGTGGTCTGGGTCTGCGATCCCATGCATGGCAATACACAGACCGTCAAAGAGTTTAAAACCAGACCGTTTGATCATATTCTTTCTGAAATCAAACAGTTTTTCAGTATACACAAAGAGGAGGGGACCATCCCGGGCGGCGTCCATTTTGAATTGACCGGCGAAGATGTCACGGAGTGTCTGGGAGGCTCCATGGAGGTTTTGCCGGAGAACCTCCGGGAACGCTATGAAACCACCTGTGATCCACGTCTGAATGCGGCCCAGGGGTTGGATATGGCCTATATGATCGCCGAACTGATGCAAACCTGATTGCAATCGCCTCGTTTCTGGTCTGGAAATTGCTCGTATCTCCGAAATCCGATTACCGCACTGGTAACGGCTTGGATCGGAAAGGCGGACAATGGCGGAGAACGAGGCAGCGCCTCAAGCACAGGACGAGAGCGGACCCGCACCTTCCAGTGGTTTGTCCCACACCCTGAAGGCCATTCGGAATGGGCTGCAGTTGCGACCGCAACGCGGCTGGGGGATCGTGTTCGCCCTGGTCTACTGGAGCGTGGTCGGCACGGCTGGTGTCACAGCCACCATGCCCGTGATTTCCATGTTCAAAGGTTCGGAAGAAACCACGAGCGAGGCAGCGCGGGCAGCTGAGATGCCGGAAGGCGCGGAGCGTCCAGTGGTCGATGAGGCTCCCCAGGCTGTGGAAAAGAAGGATGCCGTGCAAGTCACGGACCTGGAGTCTCCCCGCGCCGCATCCGGTGGTGCGCCCCAGGCTTCACCCTCCTCTGAACCCGAGCCATCCCCAGCGGATCTTGCCCACCTTGAGATCGAAGATATGGCAAGCATTTCCGCGCCCGCCGTGTCGTCGACGCCTGGTCAGGCGCCATCCGCGCCGGTGATGCCCGATCAGGTGCCAACAGGGGTGGAGAAGTCCGGGCAGGGGGGATCTGCCGCAGCCGGTGAAAACATTGATGCTGAGTTGGCTGCAGCCGGGATGGAAATTGTGGAACTTGCGGTCCTTGCAGCCGAAGATTCGGCGGCGCTGGCCCTGAAGGAAAAAAGATCACCTCGGGAATCCGTGGGAATACCCCGGATCACCCAGCTTCCGCCCATCCAGGCCGGGCGGCACTACGTTTTGGTCGAATCTTCCGTGGATACGGCCAAAGTCCAGACGGCGAAGGAGCAGTTGTCCACCCTCGGCGCCACCCTGCTGACCAGTCGATCAGCCTACCTGGGCCAAAATTATACCCACCTCCTGACAGGGCCATTTGCCACTTCCAGTGAGTCGGTCCAAGCCGCAGGCTTGCTGACGGAGCAGACCCGCCGAGAGACTTTCCCTCTTATCGCCGACAGGATTCATCGTCCCGGGGAGCCGGTCGATCCGACCAAGGCGTTGTTTCCCCCCGACGATTTCCCGGTGTTCCAGGATGGCCGTTTCATGGTCGTCGCCGGTTCTTTCACCCATGCCTACAATCTGGTCCAGGCGCAAAATCTGCTGGCTGGCTACGGCATTCTGCACACCGTGGAAAAAACCGAGGTCAAAGGTCGGACCTTCCAGCGCTTGCTCGTGGGGCCCTTTGCCGCCCGGGATCAGGCGGAGTTGGCAATCCCCATCCTGCAACATCGCATCCAGATTGATGCGCGGGTGATCACCCTGGATGCCCCACGCAAGGCAGTCCGGCTGTGGCACTCCCACGAAAGGAAGATCGTGGCGGCCCGCCATCCGGTCGCACCCAAACGTCCCTCTGCCCTGGCCAGGGCGATCAGCCCCAGCCATGTCCCTGCCCAGACTGCGTTCAGGGAGGGGGCGCTTCCGGCAAGTCAAGGTCGACCCGTGGTTCGAACAGAGAGCCACAAAGCATCGGCCACGCGCTCCTCACGACCTTTCCCACCGGCCCGTTCTGCCGTCCCGCCTGAACCATCGCCATGGCAGGCCTGGGGCGGAAGACCGGATGCAGATAAAAATATGGCGGCTCAGGGTGTCAAAACTCCGGTGGAAGTGGTTGCCCAGCAGCCTGGTAACCGGGAAACAGGGCCAAGCGGTTTGGGGTCCGCTGGAGACACGACGGGGCGTTACGCCGTGTTGGTGGGCGTCTTCAACCGTCACACAGACGCCGGCCATACCCTGGATCGGCTGCGCGGCGGGGGAGTTCAATATTTCTTGAAGGAGACCGAAGTCGGCGGGCGTCGCTTCGTCCAGGTTTTGGTGGGACCGTTCGATAAACGGGAAGAGGCTAAAACGACCGCTGACCGGGTACGTGACCGGACAGGCCTGTCGACCTACTGCATCGGGATCTGAGCTTCTTTTCGGGTAACTATTCACCAACAGGCCACGAATCGGGGTCCAGGGGGCTGGTGTCCAGGCTTTTCTTGAACTGGTGGAGTTCGGGGCGAACCCCTGACCAAGGCTTTCATGTTCAGGCTTTTCTGGTTACCTGCTTCAGGCTGCTCCGCACTCCATCGATGACGTGACGTATTTCGTGTTCCTGCAATCCGACCCAGAGAGGGAGAGAGACAGTGCAATCGCCGATCTCCTCTGCCACAGGAAAGGAGCCGCGCGGCAGGTTGAAGCGTTGCCGGTAGTAGCTCAGCAGGTGGATGGCGCGGTAGTTGACGGTGCAACCGATTCCGAAGGCTTGCAGTTGTGCCAAAAAAGGGTCTCGGGCTGAGGGTGGAACCAGAATGGTGAACAAATGCCGTGCGTGGCGGGAGCCGAGGGGCATTCGGTGCAACGTCACTCCTGGTACGCCCGTCAGGGCCGACTCGTAGCTGGCGACGATTTCACTGCGGCGTTGCCAGTGGCGGGAAATTTTGGGAATTTGTGGCAGCAGCAGGGCGGCCTGGATGTCGAACATGTTGGCTTTTTGTCCCAGGCAGACCATGTCCCAGTGCTGGTATCGGCCATGATGGCGTTCGGCGGCTCCCTTGTCCATGCCGTGGGATCGGCAAAGCAGGAGTTGTTCGGCCAGATCGTCACGCTGGGTTGCCACGGCGCCCCCCTCACCCGAACACAGGTTTTTGGTGGCGTAGAAACTGAAACAGGCGGCATCGCCGAGTTGACCAGGACGCACGCCATCCCGTTCCCCTTCGACGCAATGAGCGGCATCCTCGATGATGGCCAGGTTGTGTTGATCGGCGATGACCCGCAGGCGGCGCATGTCGCACATTTGCCCATAGAGATGGACAGGCAGAATGGCCTTGGTGCGTGGGGTTATGGCCGCCGCGACCCGTTCGGCATCTAGATTGCCAGTGGATGCCTCCACATCGACAAAGACTGGTGTTCCGCCGGCCTCCAGGATGGCATTGGCCGTGGCAATGAAGGTCATGGGCGTGGTGATCACTTCATCGCCGGGTCCGATGCCCAAGGCACGCAGGGTCAACCACAGAGCCGTCGTACAACTGGAAAAACCAACCACCCGCCGTATGCCCAGATACTCGGCGAAGGCAGCCTCGAAGGCTCGGGTTTTTGGACCAGCCGTCAAGAACACCGAGTGGAGCGTCTCCACCACCGAGGCAATCTCCTCCTCGCCCAGGGCATGTCGATAAAATTCAACCTTCATGGCTTTCGTCACCACCCGAAAAAAGTGTCTCTGTCCAACCCCTCAAAGCTGTAACCCGTAACCCTTCACCACCCGGCAACGCATCGGGGTCCAGGGGGCTGGCTCCCTGGCTTTGTCCAGGGCAGCGTCCTGGTGGGGTTCGGGGCGAAGCCCTGACAAAGGCTTTCATATCCACGAATCGGGGTCCAAGGGGCTGGCTCCCCGGCTTTGTCCAGGGCAGCGCCCCGGTGGGGTTCGGGGCGAAGCCCTGACAAAGGCTTTCATATCCAGATTGGCTCACCTGTCTTCCGTTGTTACAAGGATCGGCTCACCTGTTCCGCTGCGGCAACTGTCCTGTCTATCAGGGCCTCGTTGTGGCAGATGGAGACGAAGCCGGCCTCATAGGGGCTCGGCGCCAGATAGATGCCCGCATCCAGCATGCCGTGAAACCAACGTTTGAAGCGATGTGTATCTGTGGTGGCCGCCTCGGCGAAATTGCGGACCTGCGGCAAATGGGTAAAAAACAAACCGAACATGGATCCCACCCGGGTGCTGTAGTGCGGAATGCCGGCTGCGGTCAAGACCCGGCTGATTCCCTCGGTCAACCGGTGGGTGGCACTCTCCAGGGTATCATAGAAGCCGGGGGCGGAGATGATATCCAGCATCGCCAGACCTGCCGCTGTCGCCAAAGGATTACCCGAGAGGGTTCCCGCCTGGTACACCGGGCCTGACGGCGCCATCTGTTCCATGATGTCGCGCCGACCGCCATAAGCCCCCATCGGCAAACCGCCACCGATCACCTTGCCCAGGGTGGTCAAATCCGGCTGGATGCCGTACAAGGCTTGCGCCCCGCCCAAGGCGACGCGAAAACCGGTCATCACCTCATCGAAGATCAACAAGGCGCCATCCGCGCGGCAAACCCTCTGCAAACCCGTCAAAAAAGCGGCGTCGGGCAGGACACACCCCATGTTGCCCGCCACAGGTTCGACGATCACGGCGGCAATCGTTCCGGGCTTCGTGGCAAAGAGGGACTCCACGGCTGCCAGATCGTTGTAGGGAACTGTCAAGGTATCCCGTGCCACCGCAGCCGGCACACCCGGCGAGGAGGGGACACCCAAAGTGGCTGCCCCGGAACCCGCCTTGACCAACAGACTGTCGCCATGCCCGTGATAACACCCCTCAAACTTGAGGATGGCATCGCGGCCCGTAAACGCCCGCGCCAGCCGCAGGGCGCTCATGGTGGCTTCTGTGCCGGAATTGACCAGACGGACCATGGCCATGCCGGGAACCCGATCGATGATGGCCTCGGCCAGGCGCACTTCCGCCTCGGTGGGCGCCCCGAACGAAGGGCTCCTCCCCGCCGCCTGACAGACCGCCTCGACCACCCGGGGATGGGCATGTCCCGCAATCATGGGGCCCCATGACCCGACATAGTCGATGTAGGCTCGTCCATCCACATCGATGATTTCCGCCCCCCGGGCCGATTGTATGAAGGGTGGCGTCCCGCCAACCGACTTGAAGGCGCGTACCGGACTGTTGACCCCTCCGGGTATGATCTCCTGCGCACGCTTGAAAAGAATCTCGGAACGTTTCATGGTAACCTCTATGGAAGCGCAATGTGCGCCCACCTGCCTGCATGCTCATGCCGACCCCGGCGCATTCCGCCCGTCACTCTCCACCCAATTTTTTTTCAACGCAACCTGGAAAGTTGCCCATCCGGGAAAAAAAGATTCACAATTACATGGATGGATGCTTTCCTCCGACCAGACAATCACGCTAGAATGGAGATTCTGGTGTGGTGATTTGGCACTTGACCACGAAGAGAAAGCCTGACGCATCGGAGTGCGGGGGAGGGCTGGCGACCGGACTGGTCCGGGCGAGAGTCCTGGTGGGGTTCGGGACGAGGCCCTGACCGGAGTCTTCCATGTCAGGCTTCCCTATCTGGGGGGGTGCCGGATGGTTACGTTCTGGTGAACCCTGCACCTTAAGGCATACGGCGACATTCGACTGAACCAGGGCCCATTCGGTACCCCAGCATGGACGACGCCCCCATCCCGGGAAACGGTCTGCGGCTTTGCGAATGCGCCTCATAGGGTTTTTCGGCCAACTTGGAGAGACCAGATGACCAAAGCTGATATCGTGGAAACCGTCTATCAAAAGATCGGCCTGTCAAAAAAAGAGTCGGCCAACATTGTGGAGTCGGTGTTTGAGATCATCCGCAACCAACTGGAACAGGGCGATCCAGTCAAAATCTCCGGTTTCGGAAATTTTACCACACGGAAAAAGCGCACCCGGCAGGGCCGCAACCCGAAAACGGGTCAGGAAGTGGAGATTTCGGCGCGGACTGTCGTCACCTTCAAACCCAGCCAGATTCTTCGGGAAAAGGTTGGCCGCTCCTCCCGCTGAAAACCGGTCGCTTCTTCGCTCCCCGTGACTTGAGACCCATAGCCCAGACAAAAAACAAGGCCCTCACCAATGAGGGCCTTGTCTGTTTGGAAATCTCCCGCCTGTGCGTTTCATGCAGAGGCCGTCGGTGTATGTATCGGCCTTCTTCTCTGCTCATGCATAGAGGTCGAGAATCGAAGAGACATCATTGGGTGGAAGCTCGCTCAAGGTCTTCTCCGCCAGATCCCGGATGGCACCCTTGACCGTGTCCGGCACGCTCAGTGTTACCATATCACCCGAGGAGAACGCCTGCCTGATGACCTGGGCAGCCCTGTCATTGACGGGCTGCGAGGCGCCCCGCCCCGCAACGCTCCAGTTTTGCATTTGGGAACGAACCAGATCAGTCTGTTGCATGTCCATAACCCACCTCACATCTCAGGCATAAAAACCAAACCCACCTAATATGTGTATCGACCGGACAAGTTTGCGAGGATACATAAAAAAGTGAAATTGGCGGAGTAAAATCCCTCAAGTCGGTAGCCACTTCTGCCGAAAAAGCAACCCCGTATGCGCCAACCTACAACTCCTTGGCCATGATCAACATTTCGGCCACGTCAGCGAATTGGGGTCCAGGGGGCTGGCTCCCTGGCGGCCACGTCAGCGAATTGGGGTCCAGGGGGCTGGCTCCCTGGCGGCCACGTCAGCGAATTGGGGTCCAGGGGGCTGGCTCCCTGGCGGGTCAAGGGCAGCGCCCTTGCGG
>JADGBZ010000111.1 GCA_015231175.1 Magnetococcales bacterium
CCTTCCTCCTGGACCTCCATCCCAGTCTTTCAAGCGTTATTTTTTGGGGCACAACCCTTCCTCCTGAAGTTCTGTCTTGTGGAGAATATTTGATGGCTCTGCACCACTGGGTACGTCCAAACATTTTGGCCATGGCTGGTTATGTTCCGGGAGAGCAACCACCGACCGGACAACAGGTCATCAAGCTCAACACCAACGAAAACCCTTATGGGCCTCCCGAGGTGGTTTGCCGGGCCATTGTTGCTGCAGTGGGTGATCTTTTGCGTCTCTATCCGCCACCGGACGCCAAGCCGGTCCGGGAGGCCGCTGCCACCGCTTTTGGTCTGCACCCGGACCAGGTGGTGGTTGGCAACGGTTCCGATGACCTGCTGACCATGATCCTGCGTCTTTTTGTCGATACCGGTCGTCTTGTGGCTGCCCCGGACCCCACCTACACCCTGTATGAACCTCTGACGCGCATGCAAAATGGTCGTTATGTGGCCATCCCCTGGGGGGAGAGTCTGACCCTTCCCGTGACTGAACTGGCAGCCGTGCAGGCTCATCTGATCATTGTGGCCCGACCCAACGCCCCCACCGGTCATGCCGTTGATTTGGATAGCGTGGCCGATCTTTGCCGGCGTACTTCGGGTGTGGTGGTTTTGGATGAGGCCTACGCCGATTTTGCCGACGACACGGGCCTGAAATTATTGTCAGAACACCCCAATCTGTTGATCATCCGCAGTTTTTCCAAATCGTTATCCATGGCGGGTCTGCGCGTTGGTTTGGGGTTTGCCTCCCCGGCTTTGGCGATGGAGATGCACAAGGTGCGGGACTCCTACAATCTGGATCGCCTGGCCCAGGTTGCTGCCACAGCCGCACTGACCCATCTGGAGGCCTTTCGCCCTGCCATCGACGCCATTCGTGCCGAGCGGCAGCGCATCACCGGCCAACTGCGGCAACGGGATTTTCAAGTACCCGACAGCCAGGCCAATTTTATTCTGGCGACGGTTCCTCCCGGGTCGTTGACCGGCGCCGAGTGGAGTACTGCATTGAAACAACAGGGAATTCTTGTACGCCACTTCGCCGCTGACCCTCGGTTGGCCGACAAACTGCGTATCACCATCGGCAGCCCTGCCGAGATGGAGGCTCTTCTGCTGGCGGTGGATCGTATCCGGGGGTGAGAAGTGCCCAAAAAACGATGGCAAGACATCGCCCGGCAACGAATTGGGGTCCAGGGGGCTGGCTCCCTGGCTTGGTCCAGGGCGGCGCCCTGGTGGGGTTCGGGGCGAAGCCCTGACAAAGGCTTTCCTGTCCGGGCTTTTCTTGAAGGGGTGCTGAACGGTTACCGAAGGAGTGTACATCTCCCATGCAGACCATTCATATCATAGGGGCTGGACTGGCCGGGGCCGAGGCGGCTTGGCAGTTGGTGCGTCGTGGTATTCCCGTGCGGCTGTACGAAATGCGCCCACATCGTTCGACCCCTGCCCACCGAAGCGACAGGTTGGCTGAGCTGGTTTGTTCAAATTCGTTGCGCTCTGATGATCCGGTCCGGAATGCGATGGGCGTTTTGCACCAGGAGATGCGCCTGTTGGCGAGTCTGATTTTGGCAGCCGCCGATGCCAACAGGGTTCCGGCTGGCAGTGCCCTGGCCGTGGATCGGGATGGATTTTCAGAGTGGGTCACGCAGCGCTTGACCACCCACCCCCTGGTGACTCTGGTGCGGGAAGAGGTGACGGCGTTGCCCACCGAAGGGTTGGTGCTGGTGACCACGGGCCCCCTGACCTCGGATGCCTTGGCCCACCACCTGGAACAGAAGCTTGGCTGTGCGCGGCTGGCTTTTTTTGATGCGATTGCTCCGATTGTATCTTTGGAGTCGATTGACTTTTCCATAGCCTGGAAACAATCGCGGTACGGCAAGGGAGAGGGGGATGACTATGTCAATTGTCCGATGGATCGCCAACAGTATGACGATTTTGTGACCGGATTGTTGGCAGCGGAGAAGGTGACTCCCCGGGATTTTGAGCGGACGCCCTGTTTCGAGGGGTGCCTGCCTATCGAGGTCATGGCGGCCCGGGGACGGGAGACGTTGCGGTTTGGTCCCATGAAGCCCGTGGGTCTTGCCAATCCCCACCGCAGTGGCGAGCAACCCCACGCCGTGGTGCAGTTGCGTCAGGATAATGCCTTGGGAACTCTTTGGAACATGGTTGGATTTCAAACCCGCATGACTTGGCCGGAGCAGACGCGCCTGTTGCGCACCATCCCGGGATTGGCGGGGGCGGAGTTTATGCGGCTGGGCGCTTTGCACCGCAACACGTTCATCGATGCACCCCGCCTGTTGGGGAGTCATCTCCAGCTGCGGGCGCAGCCCAATTGGCTTTTTGCCGGGCAAATCACCGGGGTGGAGGGGTATGTGGAGTCGGCGGCCATGGGTTTGCTGGCGGGCATTTTTCTGGCCCGGCTGGCAAAAGGGGAAAAAATTTTGCCTCCACCCTCTTCAACAGCGATGGGCGCCTTGCTGGCACACATCACCACCGGAGCATGCACAGAAAATTTTCAGCCTATGAACATAAACTTTGGCCTTTTCCCGCCTTTGCCGGAGCGCACGCCGAAACGCGATCGCAAGCAGGGAATGGGCCTCCGTGCCCTGTCTGATATGGCCGTTTGGGGGGGGGAGCAGTGAGGAACTCTCCTTGACATCCCCCTGCGTGGACAGTAGATAGGTTCCCACTTCCGAGTTCGTCTCCGCCCATGGATCGGGCTCGTTCGTCAAGAAAGTCATGATCGGTCCGAAAATTGCATATCGGGACTTTTCAGGAAATTTTGGATCCCGGGACATCGATACTCTGACTGGATCGGATGAGAGGGCGTATGCTTTCCAGATTTGCACAACAAAAAGGGAGACCTTTCCCCAATCCGGGAAAGAGACGATGGGTGTTTCACCGTAGCGGTCGCTCTTACCTGGTGTTGGCCGGCATCCTGACGTTGAGTCTCATGGCTGCCCATCGGGCACTGGATGCCAGTACTGGATCGGAAAAAAACCGTAGCTTTCTGATGGCTGATCGGATGACCTCCCCGGCGCCCTATCCGGCGGCCATCCCGCGTGCGGCCTCGATGGACGAGGCCCGACACAAATCGGAACTGCTACCCCCCCCTTCGGAACCGTATGTTCCGCCCTACGCACGCCTGGCGCCAAAACCTCTCGCATCGACACTCTCTGCAACATCCTCTGCCGTGGCTCTGGTCGAGGGGGCGGTAAAACCGGATCCGGTCGCGGCTGACAAGGTTGCGATGGATTCTGGGGCGGCGGCGAAGTCGGGAGAGGTTGCTGTCGCTGCATCCGCAATGGGGAGTCTGGCCGGGCCGGCGCCGGTGGAGTCTGTCGGAATCCCGGCGGAGGGCTTGATGATATCCGGGTCTGGCGGTGTTGTTGGGAGTGCGCCGGCTGGCGTTGCCGTGGTGTCATCGGCGCAACCGGAACTGGCTCATGTGACCAAAACCGCCGTGCAGGTGGCTCAAGACGCCGTGGAAGCTTCGCAGAAGGTTTTGGATGCCCTGCAACAGGGTGGCTTGGCCCGGGTTGGGGAGCGTGATAATGCGGGCAGTGACGTTGGGAAAAGTTCTTCTTTTGGGGTACCGACTCCGCGTCCGCTCTCCCTGGTGGAGGGGCCCAAAAGTGGTCATGCAGCCGTGGCCCGGATTCCTACACCGCTCCCTTTGAGAGTTGAAGTGGTGGCAAAAAACGCCGTCGCTCTGCCTCCCCAGGCCGTGTTGCAGGACTCTTCTGCCAAGATTGTGCTGGCAACGCCGTCTCCCTTGTCGAGATCGGCCTCCGTTGCTGGCGGGGCGCATGTGGCGGGGGTTGCGCGTTTTTCTGCACCCGAACCGGCGCCGTTGCGCGTTGCCGAGCTGCGCCAGGCTGCCGAGGGGCGTGAAGTCGGGGGACGTGAAGTTGTGAGCCAGGTCCGTGCCGGCGACTCCTTGTCGGATGTCCTGGATCGGCACCAAGTTCCTTTGAAGACCTCCCTTGCCGTCTCCCGGGCCAGCCAGCGGGTTTTTGATCTGGTCAAAAATCTGAAACCCGGGTCGGTGCTGCGCATGATTTTCGACCAGGAAAATCAACTGGAGGCGATACATTATCCAGTGGCGCGGGATGAAGTTTTGGAGATGAAGAGAAAGGGTGATGGAACGTTCCATGCCCGCCTTGGCCGTGTGGAGGTCGTGCCGACGCCAGGAGCGCAGGGCGCCGAGCCCTTGGCCCCGGATGCGGTTGCGCAGCGTCGCCTGAGGGCTGCTCCAGAGGATGTCGCGATCGCTATGCCCCGGCCATCCGAGGATGGATCCGGATCTTCCTCGCCCGTGTCCCCCGTGCGGCCCGCTGAACCCCCGGTTGCGGTCGCTGCTCCAGATACAGGCCGCATCGGGACGCCGCGCAGCAAGGCCAACCATGCCATGATGGCCCAAATGCAGCAGACTTTTAAAACCGCGCACCGGACCGTCAAGGATTTTGTACGGGATGGGGACCATCTGGCGGCCATCCTAGGTCGCAACGAGGTGGATCAGTTGACAACCCGGGAGGTGGCGGTCGCTGCGCGACCTGTCTATGACCTGGCCCATCACCTGCAACCCGGCAAAGGGTTTCGGCTGGCCTTCGGTTCTGACGGCGAGCTGACAGCCCTCTCTTACCCGGTCAACGATGAAGAGACCTTTCTGCTGACGCGGGATGACAACCACCAGTTTGTTCCCAAGATGGTCGAACACAAGCTGGAGCACCGCATCCGGACAGCCAGCAGTATTCTGAATGGTTCCCTGTTCGTTGCCAGCCGCAAGGTTGGCTTGTCGCAGCAGATGGGGATCAAGCTGGCCAAACTCTTCGAGTGGGATGTTGACTTTGCCCGCGACATCCGTACCGGTGACCGCTTTACGGTCGTCTACGAAGAGTATCTCGAAAATGGGCGTTCCGTGCGTGACGGGGAGATCCTGGCAGCCGAGTTCATCAACCAGGGGCATGCCTACCGGGTCATTCGTTACACCGATCCTTCCGGGCGCACTGGTTACTTCGATCCTGACGGGCAGAATGTGCAGAAAATGTTCATTCGTGCACCGTTGGATTTTTTGCGTATTTCCTCGCAATTCTCCATGAAGCGGAAGCACCCCATATTCGGTTTTACCCGCGCCCACAAGGGGGTGGATTATGCCGCGCCTATTGGTACCCTGGTCCGGGCGGCTGGCGATGGTGTTGTCGTGTTTCGTGGTCGGAAGAGCAGCTTTGGTAACCTGGTGGAGGTTCGCCACAATGGCAAATATTCCACCGCCTACGCGCACCTGTCTGACTTTGCTTCTGACCTGCATGCAGGTTCGCGGGTGCGGCAGGGTGAAATCCTTGGCCGGGTGGGTATGACGGGTGTCACAACGGGTCCACACCTTCACTATGAAGTTCGGCTCAACGGTGAGGCGATCAATCCCCTCTCGATCCAGTCGCCTGCGGCCATGCCTGTCGCGGCCCGACACATGCCGGATTTTCGCAAACGCAGCAGACAGTTGGTGGCCATGCTGGATCGTTCGGAGACCATGGTGGCGTCTCTTCCGCGTCGCTCCGAGCGGTAGTGCGTATGTATCATGATGGGTGACCGTTCAGCGCCCCTTCAAATAAAGCTTGGACATGTTCCCGGGTCTTCTCCCGGTTTTTAGCATCCCTTGTCAGAAAGTTTCGCACATGTCTCAGCCGCCTGTAGATGGACGTGACCCGCGCCGTTATCACAATCCGGGGGCCGAAGGGATGAAACCGGTTTTGCCTCTGGATCTTTCGCGTATCCAGACGGTGGACGACCTGGTGCGTGCCATGTCCCAGGCATCCTTTGGGGCCCGCCGCCTTGGTGAGGCGGCGGAGGTTCTCGAAGCGATGGTCAAGGATCCTGAGTGTTTCACGGTCTTGACCCTGTCGGGAGCCATGACGGTGGCCAAGATGGGGTTGGTGATCTGTGAAATGATCGAGCGGGGATATGTCAACGCCATCATCTCCACCGGGGCCTTGATGACCCATGGCGTGGTGGAAAACAGTGGCGGGCACCACTTCAAGTGCGACCCTTACAACGACGACGCTGCCCTGTATGCCAAGGGATATAACCGGGTTTATGATACCATCGAGCCGGAGAGCAACCTGGATCAGGCTGCCGATCTGGTGGTACAGGTGCTCTCCCGGTCTGATCTGCCACCGGTTCTTTCCAGCCATTTTTTGACCCGGGCCATCGGTGAGCATATTTGCGCAACCCAGCCCGAGGCCCGTGGTCCCTTGACCTCGGCCTATCGTCACGGCGTGCCCATCGTGATTCCGGCCCTGACCGATTCGGAGATGGGTCTGGATTTGGCCGTGCATAACCACCGCCTGCGCCATGAAGGGCGTCCGGCCCTGGAGTACAACCCGTTTATCGATCTGGAGTATTACACCGGCCTGACCCGTGGGGCGAAGCGATTGGGCATCTTCACCATCGGAGGGGGCGTTCCCCGCAACTATGCTCAGCAGGTTGGGCCCTACTTTGAGATTCTCGGGCACCGCATGCATACCCCGCCAGCCCAGGTACGTTTCCAGTATGGTGTGCGCATTTGTCCGGAACCGGAGCATTTGGGAGGTCTCTCCGGTTGCACCTATCGGGAAGGAATCAGTTGGGGCAAGTTTGTTCCGCCCGCCGCCGGGGGTCGCTATGCCGAGGTCTTTGCCGATGCGACCATCGCCTGGCCCTTGATCGTCAAGGCGGTCATGGAACGTTACGCCACGAAAGCAACATTGTAGAAGAAGGGCGCAGCTCGTTCTCCTGGACCTCCATCCCGGTCTTGTCATCGTTTTGGGGAGGTAACCATTCAGCGCCGTCTCAAAAAAAAATCTGGATATGAAAGCCTTTGTCAGGGCTTCGCCCCGAACCCCACAAGGGCGCTGCCCTTGACCCGCCAGGGAGCCAGCCCCCTGGACCCCGATGCGTCGCCGGGTGGTGAATAGTCGCTTTCCCCCTGGACCCCGATGCGTCGCCGGGTGGCGAATAGTTGCTTTGGGAGAGATCCATATGACTGTGAACCGAACCTGGACGGTTCGAGAGCTGCTGCAATGGACGGCAGGCTGGCTGGCCGGTCGTGGCGTCGAAGCGCCGCGGCTGGATGGCGAGCTGCTGCTGGCCGAGGTTCTGGGGGTGCGGCGTATCGATCTGTTTTTGGATCCCGACCGGCCTCTGGTTGCTTCTGAGCTGGCTGCCTTCAAGCTTCTGCTCAAGCGCCGTGCGGCGCGTGAGCCATTGGCTTATATTCTGGGGCATCGTGAGTTTTGGACGCTTGATCTGCACGTCACACCCGGGGTTTTGATCCCGCGTCCTGAGAGTGAGTGCCTCGTGGAGGCGGTTTTGGAACACTTGCCGAAACGACAATCCCCTCTGGCGATCCTGGATGTTGGGGTGGGGAGTGGGGCGATCCTGTTCAGTCTGTTGACCGAGTACCCATTGGCCAGGGGTGTCGGGATCGATATGGCTGCCGCTCCGCTGGCCTGTGCCCGGAAGAATGCCGATCGTCTGGTTTTGAGCGACCGGGTGGAAATCCGTGCGGGTGATCTGTTTGCACCCCTGACATCCGGGGAGCGTTTTGATGTGATTGTCGCCAATCCGCCCTACATTGCTGCCGGCGAGTGGGCTGGTTTGCAACCCGAAGTGCGGGATTGGGAGCCACGGGAATCCTTGTTGGGTGGTGATGACGGCCTGGCGGTCTATCGCCGGCTTGTCCCGGCTGCGCGCCATTTTTTGCAACCCAAAGGATTGTTGATTGTGGAGATTGGCATGCAGCAGGGTGAGGCGGTCAGGCAGGAGATGGTGCAGGCTGGGTTTGAGGGTGTGATCGTGCTTGAGGATTATGGTCATCGTCCACGGGTGGTGGGTGGTGTGGCGCCACCATAGAGCCATTGAAAGATTGGAGTCGTTACATCCGATGTAACTATGCGCCACCCTTTCAAAAAAGCCTTGGATATGAAAGCCTTCGTCAGGGCTTCGACCCGCACCCCACCAAGACTCTGTCCTGGACCTGCCAGGGAGCCAGCCCCCTGGACCCCGATGCGTGGCCG
>JADGBZ010000112.1 GCA_015231175.1 Magnetococcales bacterium
GACCATAGGGCCATTGGTTGGGCGAGTTATCCAGGGGAATCTTCTCCGTTTTTTGCTTTTCCAGAAGGCGACGGATGCCGGTGGCCAGGATGCGAGCGGCCTCGGTGAGGCGGTCGTCGTCGGACATTTGGGCGGGGTGGGGGGTGTGCAGCATCTGGACAATCCTCAAAGGTGGTCATGGAACCCATACCCCTTACATACCGGCCAGTTTGCCAATCTGTCGGAACTTTTTTTGTTTGTGGTGAAAATTTTATTGCTTTGTATGATGGCAACCTAATATCATTAAGGTGATCGCAATGGAAGCGGTTCATGCGCAACACAGGGAGGAATCATTTGACAGAATTTCAAGAAAAACGTGGACGTGGGGGTTCAAAAGCGATGGACGGGGCTACTCCTGCCCAGGAACGCATGGTGGCTACCATCCGCAAATTTATTGACGAGCATGGCATGTCTCCCACCGTGCAGGAGTTGGGGGCGATCCTCGGTATTCGTGCCCCCAGTGTCCATGAACAGGTAGCCGCCCTGATCGAAAAGGGCATTTTGCGGCGCATTCCCTTCAAGGCCCGCTCTCTGGAAATCGTGGAGACGGCCCCGCCATTGATGGAGCTGATCACCGTACCCATTATCGGTGCCGCAGCCGGTGGTACGCCCATCCTGGCCGTGGAAAACCGGATTGGCGAGATACTGGTGGAGGCACGTGTGGCACGGGGGAGCTGTTTTGCGCTCCAGGTGAAAGGCGACAGCATGATTGACGCCCGCATTGCCGATGGGGATCTGGTCATTGTTCGTCGTCAGCAGGTTGCGGAGAACGGCGACATTGTCGTGGCCCTGCTGGGCGATGAGGCCACGATCAAACGATTGTACGTGGGCGATGGTGTTGTTGAACTTCGGCCTGCCAATACTGCCTTTCAGCCCATTCCGGTGGGCCCGGAAGACGATTTTCGCATCCTGGGAAAGGTCCTGGCGGTGCGCGGAGCACAGACATCCAACGAATAAAGGAGATCCCGCATGGCCATGTTCAAACCACGCCGTTTTGCCCAACCGGAGACCCTGAAGGCCATCGAGCCGGGCCGGTTGGCAAGATTCCTGACACCCCATGCGGAATTTTTGGCAAGCCGTGGAGTGAACCTGTCCAGCAACGATGATGGTGTGGATTGTGATCTGTTGGCCTCTGTCCTGATGAACCTGGGTGAGGATGCCCCTCTGAACCTGCTGGAATCCCTCTACATCATCCATGAAATGGCCAGCCAGGACGGCATGGATCGACTGCTGGAGGCTGCCGAAGAGAACAATCTGGCCATCGACTTTGAGCCCGATTCCAGCCCGGCGGATATTGCCATCCAATTTTTTCTCAACAACCGGGAGTTGCTCGAACAGCAGCACGCCAAGCTGTTTGTTACCCGTGTCCGTTCGTTCCTCTACTTCCAGGGGAATCCGGCATGGAAAGGCTCTTTCGTCTTGCCGAATGATGCCACCTTGCAGGCGTTGGAGAGTGATCTGGATGAGTGGTTTGACAAAAAGAAACGCGGCAGAGGGTGTCGGGTATTCCTGTTTGACCAGGGGCAGAGGGTCAACCTGGTGGTGCGGCACGGCATGCCTTTCCGGAGAGAGGGCTCCATGGAAAAGGATGGCCAGCCGGGTGCCATCTATTTTCGTCCCGAGTCCCATGATCTGTTGATCTATGACCGGGAGGCAAACGAACTGTGCGTCAGGGCCTGCTCCAAGGGGGAGCGATCCATGTATCTGCCGCACATCGGCAGGCATCTGTTTGGCAATGAGGAGCATTTCAATGGCGATGAAAAATATACGCTGGATCCGTTGCTGACGGACATGGCCGATTCTTTAGTTCACAGTGACATCGATGGGATAGAGTGGATCCGACTGTTGGCGGTCAACATTTACTGGGGTGGTGAACATGGCGAATCGGAAACCAGACGGGCTAGGGATCTGCTGGCCGCCTTCCAGCAGCGGGCATACTCCTTGCCGAAAAGTGCCCGATTGTCCGAGGCAAGGTTCCAGATCAAGTTTACCGCCTCCAGGGCACCTCGTACCCTGGTCATCCGACCCAACAATCAGGCCATGTACACCCGAGACGATGATAGCCTGATTCTGGAAACCTGGATGAAACGGCGCGGGTTCGACCGGACATCGGCCATTGCGAACGAGGAAGAGTATGCGGAATATGCAGCGGTTGTGGGCGACGTTGGAAGCGGTGCCGGGGAGTTCGGCGATCATGGCGGACTGGCGGCGGCTTCTGCAGGATGAGTTTGAGATTGGCAGGCAACTTCTGCGCCCCACCAACCGCCTCTCTACCAGCTATCCCTGCCCCCGCCCGGGTGGAGTGGGTTGTCCGAGGAGAGTCATCCAACAGGGTGATGGCTTTGTCGCGGTATGTGGCGACGAGGATGGAGCCAACTGCGATGACATGTCATTGCAGAGAGGGGAGGTTGTTATCCATGAACTGAACCGGCAGGGTCTGGCGAATCGGGTGGCCAGTGCTCTGGGTATCCGGTCTGAATTTGCGCTGGTGGAAAGGGTGCGGGAGACCTTTTGGGTTGGTGATTTCAATCCTGTCGCCGGGAAGCGGTTTCCCATATTTTTGATGCTTTGTTTTGACGTCGGCCAGCGGGCAGAGGCCGTAGCTCATTTGTGCCGCATCACCACCGTTCCGTTTGTTCTGCTTGCGCCCACGCCGCAATCCATACCCGTTCGCTCGCTGGATCTGCTCCGGGATCGTCGGGCCTGCTTTTATCCCCTGTCCGATCTGTTGGTTGCAGGTGCCAGGGGACAGTTGGTGACATCTTCCATGGCGGCAGAGGCAATGACGGCCTTTCGCGCCATGGTCCTGCCGGAACCTTTGCCAGATACTCCGGGTGTCTGTTTCCACACCCCATTCGATGCCACATGGCGGGATCTCCGTATCTGCTTTCTGGATGGCCATCGGGTCACCCTTTCCTGTAAGGGTATCTTCGAAACGGTCAATTTTTCCAATATGGGCATGGAAAACAAAACCACCCGGGAGCCCACGTTGCAATGGACGCTGCTTGAAGCGTTCGCAAAGGGGCGAGGAAAAATCTCCTGGCACTCCTCGGAGGCCAACAGGAGGAATGTCAAGCGGGTGCAGCGGTTGAATGATGACCTGGGGCGGTTTTTCGGCATCTCAGGCCGACCAGTCACCTGGAAGGCGGAAGAAGATGCCTATTGCACCGCATTCGACATTCTCTTGGAGGCAGACAAACCCATGCTGACGCAGTCCACCACGCATCCATTCAAGATGCACTGACCTGTTTTGTTGACCACCCCTCCTGTCGCCGGGCACTGCCCCGGTTTTTTTGTGCCCGCTTTTGCCTTCCTGGCATCTTCTCCAAACAGCCCGCCTGCAAACCACCGATGACATGTCATCGGTGTCAGGGATTTTTTTTGCATTTTTTTGAAGGGTGATCGCGGGAACAAACAAGTGATTTTTCGATGAGTTCTATGCCGAATCACATGATGACTACGTCGTGTCATCTCCCCCTCCGATGACATGTCGCCAATCCAGGGCATTCGGGCACTGCCCGCCACTCTGGATGAAGGCGATATCCATGGAATCACGCAATCACTATCACGGCCTCTACCCATACGCTGTCTGTACCGTTCGTCATCATGCCCGGCGTCTGGCCAGGCAGCCCGGCTTTTCTCCTGCCGATGTCGAGGATATTGAGCAGGATCTGATGCTCGACATGTTTCGCCGAATGGCCCGTTTCGACCCTTCAAGAGCCAGCCTCGACACGTTCATGGCCAGGGTGGCGACAAATCGGGTGGCCTCTTTGCTGGATGAGGTGCCGGGGATGAAAGAACAACAGAAGACGACCTCCCTCAATGAACTGGTACAGGACGACGACGGGTCGGTCATCGAGTTGATCGATACCATCGCCTCGGGGCAAGCCCTCTGGTACGAGCATCCATTGTCCTGGCACGAAGCCATCGATCTGCGCGTGGATCTCTCACATCTGCTGGATCAACTTTCCCCATGCCTGCGGAGGCTAGCGGAACGGTTGATGGAGGAGACTGTCACTGAAATTTCCAACTCGACAGGGACTCCGCGCTACAAGCTTTATGAGGGAGTCGGAAAAATCAGGAGCAAATTCAATCAAGTCAAAAAACGTGAAAAAAAGTCCGACAGATTTCATTTTCCGCCGGTATGTAAGGGGTAAGGAGCACGTGATTCGAACGATCCAATCAACTTTCAGGAGACGAACCATGCAACAAAAAACAGTGAACACCCTTTCAACCCGGCCCAACGGCCACGGAGGTGCGTAATGGCCATTTCTCTCTCCACGCTACAACGCCGTCAGGCCAATTTGCCCCCGCGCATCCTGCTCTATGGCGGGGCCGGTGTTGGCAAAACCACGCTGGCGGCGTGTGCTCCCGCAGCAGTCTTTGTCCCCACCGAGGATGGGTTGGGCAAACTGGATGTCATCTCATTCCCCCAGGCCAAGTCCTTTGCCGACGTCCTGGGTGCCATGGACGCCCTGCTCAATGAGCAACACAACTTTGAATCATTTGTCATCGACAGTCTCGACTGGCTGGAGCCATTGATCTGGGCAGAGGTCTGTATCCGCCAGAAGGTGAACTCCATGGAGGAGTTGAATTATGGCAAAGGTTATATGTTTGCCATCGATCTGTGGCGCGAATATATCGGTCGGTTGAACCGCCTGCGTACCGAGAAGGGGATGCTGGTTATCCAGATCGCTCATGCCGTGGTGCGGCGGTTTGACTCTCCGGAGCATGAGCCCTACGACCGCTATGACATCAAGCTGCATCAGAAAGCGGCGGCCCTGCTGGTTGAACACAGCGATTGTGTTCTGTTTTGCAACTACCGGGTGAGCACCACCAAAACTGACGTCGGTTTCAACAAAAAGGTGACTCGGGCGGTGGGTGATTGCACCCGTTTGATCTTTACCAGTGAGCGTCCGGCCTTTTTGGCCAAAAACCGTTACAACCTGCCCGGTGAGCTGCCCATGGAGTGGCCAACACTCGAAGCGTATCTCGCTGGAACCATACCAACAGACACTGTCAGCGCATAAGGAGCAATACAATGGCACAACTCGGCGGAACGTTCGATGCTAGTCAGGTGGACCCCAACCAACCCCACGAGACCCTGCCGCCCGGCGAGTATCGGGTGCAGATCATCGCCAGCGAGATGCGGGCAACCAAGGCCGGGACAGGGCAATATCTTTTCATGGAACTGGAGATCCTGGACGGGGGCATGGCAGGGAAAAAGCTTTTTGACCGGCTCAACCTGATCAATCCCAACCGGCAGGCAGAGGAGATTGCCCAGCGCACCTTGTCGGCCATCTGCCACGCCACAGGAAGGATGCAGGTGAGCGATTCGGAGGAACTTCACTTCAAGCCGCTGATGGTGAAGGTAGTGGTGGACAAGGAGGGGTACAACCAAGTGAAGGGGTACAAGGCGGTTGCCAATACCGGCCAGGCTCCACGGCAGGTTTTCCAGCCGTCACCGGCCCGGCATGCGCCACAGTACCAGACGCAACCCCAGGCGGGACAGGTTCCCCAGTCTCAACCGACACAGTATCAGGCGCAACCGGTACCGCAACCCCAACCGGCACAGTATCAGGCGCAACCCCAGGCGGTGCCGCAACCGGTGCAGTATGCGTCGCAGGTTCCTCAGGCACCGCAACAGGCTCAGTACCCGGCGCAGGCTCCCCAGTCGCAACCGGCGCAGCAACCTGCTGCCCAGGCTCCCAATCCCGCACCCGCTGCCAGTGGGGTTGGCCCCTGGCGGAGGATGGGTTGAGGCAAATAAACGGGCGGTTCTGTCTCCCTCGCTGCCAGGCACCGGCGACAGACCGCCCCACCCATAAGACATCTTTGTTGGAGAAGATCCATGGATACCACCATCCTGCATCATCAGGAGGGACGGGGCAAGCCCGATTTGCCTTCCACCCAGGAAGAATGCCGTTCCCGCATTCTCAAGCTGCAATTCGACATTGCCGCTATCCGCGATCAGTTGGCCGCCGCCGACATGGAGCGACAGGCAAACGGCGGTCGCATCGACACCGACTGGTTTCGCCGCGCACGGTCTTCCATGCGCTTCAAGCGTGAGGAGTTGGCCTATCTCCAGGAGCATCTGCGGCACTGTGCGTCGGCCCACAAGGTCAGGCTGAAAGATTCCATCCTTGCCATCGTGCGTCGCGACTATGACGAAGATGAATGGCGTGGGGTACTGGACGAGGCGCATCGCCTGCTCCGGGAAGGGGGGGCGTGATGGCACTCCTTCCCAATCCCAACCCTCCCACTGTTGAGGCCATTTTTGCGGCCTATGAGTCAGACAATGGGGATGGTTTTCGTCCCCACATGGGGGCTTCCCTCATCGGCAAAGAGTGCGAGCGTGCTCTTTGGCTCGACTTTCGGTGGGCAGTCCGCTCCCGATTCGGCGGGCGCATGTTGCGCCTGTTCGAGACCGGCCAGCAGGAAGAGAACCGGCTTGTTCGCAACCTGCGCCGCATTGGCGTCACGGTTCTGGAGGTCGATCCCCAGACCGGTCGCCAGTGGCGGGTGCAGGCCTGCGGCGGCCACTTCGGTGGTAGTCTGGACGCTGCCGCCATCGGTGTCATTGAGGCACCCAAGACTTGGCACGTCTGCGAGTTCAAAACCCACAACGCGGCATCCTTTGCCGAACTGCGCAAAGAGGGAGTGCAAAAGTCCAAGCCGCAGCATTTTGCCCAAATGCAGATCTATATGCACCTGACCGGCATGACCAGGGCGTTGTATTTGGCGGTCAATAAAGACACGGACGACCTCTATTCGGAACGGGTGCAGGCCGACGAAGCGGAGGCGTTGAAACTGCTCGCCAAGGCGGGGCGGATCATCCATGCGGCGTATCCCCCGGTGCGGATCAGTGGCGATCCCGACTGGTACCAGTGCCGCATGTGCAACCATCACCCCCTTTGCCATGGATCGTCCTGGGCAGAGCGCAATTGCCGCACCTGCCTTCACGCCACCCCCACCGATACGGGTTTGTGGTCGTGCGGGCCTGTTGAACGAGTGATGACCATCGGTGAGCAAAAAGCGGGCTGCACGGCGCATCTCTACATCCCTGATCTGGTGCCTGGCGAGCAGGTGGACGCCGATACCAACGGGGGATGGGTAGAGTATCGTCTGCGCGACGGGAGTCTGTGGCGGGATGGAGGTGTGCCATGCTGACTTTGCGAACCTATCAGCGAGACGCTATCGACGCCATGTACCGGTATTTTGAGACCAGTACAGGGAATCCGTTGGTGGTGATTCCGACCGCAGGGGGCAAATCGCTCGTGATGGCCTGTTTCATCCAGGAGGCGATCCACCTCTATCCCGACACCCGCATCCTGGTGGTGACCCACGTCCGCGAGTTGATCAGCCAGAATTTTGCCGAGCTGATCAATCTCTGGCCGGAGGCTCCGGCTGGCATCTACAGCGCGGGCATGAACCAGCGGGACACAGAGGCACAGGTACTCTTCTGTGGTATCCAGTCGGTTCACAAGCGGGCTTATGACATCCAACGGGCGGATCTGGTGCTGGTCGATGAGGCGCATTTGATTCCCCGCAAGTCCGACACCATGTACCAGCGTTTCTTGGAGGATCTCAAGCGCATCAACCCGTACATGAAGATTATCGGGCTGACGGCCACCCCCTATCGCCTGGACAGCGGACTGCTGCACGAGGGCAAGGATGCTCTTTTCGATGATATTGCCTTTGAAATGCCGGTACGGGATCTGGTGGAGCAAGGATTCCTCTGCCCCCTCATCAGCAAACGCACCGACACCCAGTTGGATGTCTCCAGTGTCGGTTCACGGGGGGGCGAATTTATTCCCGGTCAACTGGAGGCGGCGGTAGATCTGGACCCGGTCACTCAGGCAGCAGTGAAAGAAATTCTTGCCTTTGGCCAGGATCGCCGTTCCTGGTTGATCTTCTGCTCCGGTGTCTCTCACGCCAGCCATGTACGGAATGCGGT
>JADGBZ010000113.1 GCA_015231175.1 Magnetococcales bacterium
AATGTGTGCTTGTCTGTCCGGCAAAGGGGTTTGAGTCGTGATGAAGGCTCTGGTAGCATGGGGGGTTGACGCGGGTTGAGAATGGTCACGCACCCGCCACCAAGACTCGACTGCATGAGGAGAAAATGCCATGGCGGACACCGACGGGACTCAGGACATCCACGACTATCACCTTGATATTCCTGTAAAAAACAGGCCGTTTCACCTCAAGGGCTGCCACGCCCTGGATTGGGGCATGCAAAACCGCCTGGCCAACATTTTCGATGCGGTGTCAGGCAAGACCGTGATGCTGGCTGTGGACCATGGCTACTTCATGGGGCCCACCACAGGCCTGGAGCGCATGGATGTCAACATTGTACCCCTGTTGGCGCATGCAGATACCCTCATGTGTACCCGTGGCATTTTGCGCAGCACGATGCCCTCAACCTTCAGCCGTGGCGTGGTGTTGCGGGCCAGCGGCGGTCCCAGCATTCTCAAGGAACTCTCCAACGAAGAGATTGCCATGGATGTGGAGGATGCCATCCGGCTGAACGCCTCCGCCATGGCCGTGCAAGTCTTTATCGGGGGTGAGTTTGAAACCCGCTCCGTACACAACATGACCCGGTTGGTGGATATCGGCAACCGCTATGGCATGCCCATTCTGGGCGTCACCGCCGTGGGGAAAGATTTGGTGCGAGACGCCAAATACATGCGCCTGGCCAGTCGGATCTGCGCCGAATTGGGCGCCAGCTATGTCAAAACCTACTTTGTCGAAAAGGGGTTCGAGACGGTGGCCGCATCTTGCCCGGTACCCATCGTCATCGCCGGCGGCAAAAAAATTCCGGAGCTGGATGCCCTGCGCATGGCCCACAACGCCATCCAGCAAGGCGCCTTGGGAGTGGATATGGGGCGCAATATTTTCCAGGCCGACGCCCCTACCGCCATGATCCTGGCCGTGCGCAAGGTAGTCCATGAAGGGGTCAGACCCGAAGAGGCCTTCAACTACTACAACTCCCTGAAGGCTAAAAAATAACTTGCCAGTTCAGCATCTTTTTAAGAAAAGGCCTGAACATGAAAAAGACCTGAACATGGAAGCCTTTGTCAGGGCTTCGCCCCGAACCCCACCAGGAGGAAGGGCGCAGCCCTTCCTCCTGGATCTCCATCCCAGTCCTTCAGGCGTTTTTTTGGATCCCTCTCCTGGCGATCAGATCATCAAGGAAGAACCATGCACAATCTTTGGTCGGAACAGGATGCCCGCTCCAGTGTACAAACCTGGGGCTCCCAGCACGGTGAAGCTCTGGCCCTGCGCACCTATGCCAGCCGCCTGCTCGGTCAGGAGAACCGTCTGGTGCTGCACGGTGGTGGCAACACCTCGGTCAAAACCACGCTGCCGGACCTTTTGGGACGGGATCGACCGGTCCTGTTTGTCAAAGGGTCAGGTTTTGATCTGGCAACGATCCATCCAGAGGGGCATGTCGGCCTGGAGTTGGACGCTCTGCGTCCATTGCGAGCGCTGGAAACCATGACAGACTCTGCCATGGTCAACGCCCTGCGCACCCGTGCGTTGACTGCGGAGGCTCCGGCTCCCTCCATCGAGGCTTTGCTGCACGCCTTCCTGCCGCCCCGGTTCATCGACCACACCCACGCCGATGCCATCCTCGCCCTGACCAACCGCACCGATGCCGCTCATGCCATCCGGGAGGCCCTTGGGGAAGCGGTGATCGTGCTCCCTTACGTCCATCCCGGTTTTGCCTTGGCCAAGGCAGCCGATGCCGCCTTTGCCGCCCATCCTGGCTGCCAGGGGATGGTCCTGATGCACCACGGTTTGATCACCTGGGGTGAAACAGCCGAAGCCTCCTACCATGCCACCATCGACCTGGTCACCCGAGCCGAGGCATGGCTGGAGCGGCAACGTCGGCAACCTGTGGTGACCTCCATGCCGGTGGATGGGACCGAAGCCCGTGAGCGCTATCGGGAAATCGCTCCCCGGTTGCGGGGAGTTCTCGCCTCTCCATCGGGCAATCCGGATCGTCCCCACCAACGGGTCATCCTGCGTGCCAGCCATGACCCTGCTATTCTGGAACTGCTGGCCGTTCCGGCAGGACGGGAGATTGCCGTCACGGTTCCCCTGACCACCGACCACCTGATCCGCACCAAGGCGTTGCCCCTGTGGTGTCCGGACACCAACGACCTCCCTGGCGCCGTGGCGGGTTATGCCCGGGCCTATGAGGCCTATTGGCAACGCCATGCCGCCCGTGCAGCCTCTGGAACCGTCCCCTTTGATCCCCTGCCCCGGGTTGTTCTCATACCGCAGGTGGGCGTTGTCTGTGTGGGATCTTCGGCCCGCGAAGCCGACGTGGCCCTGGATATCACCCGCAACACTCTGGCCGTCAAACGCCTGGTGAGCGAAGGGGGCAGCTATGCCGGATTGCCAGAGGACGCCCTCTTCGACATGGAATATTATCCCCTCCAGATTGCCAAATTGCGCCGTCATCCCCCTCGCCCGCTGGTCCGTACCGTGGCCATGGTGACCGGCGCCGCCGGCGCGATCGGTTCGGGCATCTGCCGGACCCTGCTGGCCAGCGGGGCCCATGTGGCCGCCACCGATCTGCCGGGTGGGCAACTGGACTCGCTGGTCGAGGCGTTGCGCACCGATTTTGCCGGAAGAGTCATCGGCGTCCCCATGGACGTGACCGATCCGGAAGGGGTGCGCCGGGCCTTTGCAGCCGTAAGTGAAACCTGGGGTGGTGTCGATCTGGTGGTGATCAATGCCGGTCTGGCGCACGTCTCCCTGCTGGCCAACATGGACCTGGAAGCCTTCCGCCGGGTGGCCCAGGTCAATGTTGAGGGAACCCTGAACCTTTTGACGGTTTTGGGGCCTCATATGCAACAACAGGGAACAGGCGGCGACGTGATTCTCGTCTCCACCAAAAATGTTTTCGCCCCTGGCGCCCAGTTTGGCGCCTACAGCGCCACCAAGGCGGCCTCGCACCAACTGGCCAGGGTCGCTGCGCTGGAGTTGGCGGAGCATGATATCCGGGTCAACATGGTTTCGCCCGACGCCGTTTTTTCCGATGGCGACCGCCGTTCCGGCTTGTGGGCCACCGTGGGGCCTGACCGCATGCGGGCCCGTGGCCTGGACGAAAAAGGTCTGGAGGAGTACTACCGCAATCGCAACCTGCTGAAGGCCCGTGTGACGGCAACCCATGTAGGCCGGGCCGTCCTCTATTTTGCCACCCGTCAGACCCCCACCACCGGAGCCACCATTCCCGTGGACGGTGGTCTGCCTGACGCGACACCGCGCTGATCTCCGCCCATGCAACCAAAGCACCCCCGTGCCCGGGAGTTTATCCAGAAGGGTTTATTCAACGACCTGACTTCGTTTACCCAATTGGAAGATCGCATCACTGTTCTGGTCGATCCCTGGGCGCAGCAGGCCGCCTTCGAGGTTTTTGCCGAAGCCTTCCTCGCCACCCGGCGTCTGGTTCTGGCCCGGGAGATCCACCCACGCCCCCCTGTGGAGCCTGGCGTGCCGGGACCGGATGGCCGTCTGGATACCCCCTGGGGAGACCGGATCGGTTATCGGGTCATCTTTCGCCCGGATCGCAAGTCTCCACAACGCAAGGATTTGGGATTTTTTCTTGAGGAGTCGCCTGAGGTCTGGTGGCAAAAACTGCTCTTTTGCAATGGCCCAGCCGAATTTCCCACGGCCTTGAACAATCGCCCCGATTTTTGGCGCATCGCCCGCACCGATCTGGAGCGTCTGGATGCCGAAGCGTTTCAAACCTTGCGCCGCTGGTTCATGGGGGGTGGTCTGCCTACCGAACGGGATCCCCTGCCACGCCATCAGGAGCGGATTCTGGCCAACTTGTCCGCCTCGACTCAGGAACGGATGACTCTGGTTTTGCCGGGATTGGCGGGTGACAACGCGCTGTTGCGCCGCCTTTGTCTGCAAAACAGCGGAGCGGGCGTCGTGCTGGTGCTGGTGCGATCTCTCTCCCGCATTCGCACGCTCATGCGGGCATGGCAGGAGCGGGGAGAGTGGTCCACCCTGGCCGTTCTGGCCGCCTCCCAGGAGCCCCTGCCGGGCCGCACTGCCGATCATCCGGCCTTGCGGCGGACCGATCTGGATTTTCCTCTACTGGACAAACCGGAGCCGTTGCGGCGTTTTCTTGGCTGGCGTTTTCATGGCACCCGGGTGCTTGTCGCCACGCACGCCTCCCGGCCCCTGCTGCGCGAGGCCATGGCGGGTCTCCCCCCCGCCCAGCTTGCCATTCTGGAAGATGCCTGGAATCTGGTCGGCCAAGCCGAAAAATCGGCGCTGGATCTTCCAGCTGACCGGCACCTTTTTTTGACACCCCTCCTCCGCCGACATGATCCGGAACAGCGCGACCGAGAGGGTGAGACCAGGCAGGTTTTTTCTCTGGAAGATGCGGCCCGCTTTGGCGCCATCCTCGAACCTCTTGCCGCCGATCCTCTGCCCAGGGATGAGGGGTGGCGTCCGATCAAGGTGGTCATGGTGGGGCTGGCCGATCCGTTCTCCCCTTGGGGTGATCTGCAACGGGCTTTGGGGGTCTGCGGGGTGCGCAAGGTGTTGACCTTCCATGACTCCACCGACGATGCCCGGGGCTTTGCCCGTCTGATTGGCGGCGATTCCGGCTGGCAGGCTCTCTACCTGGATGCCACCATGTCCGAAGCCCTGCAACAGCGCATTCTGACCAGTTTTCACGAGGCATCCACCCCTGTTCTGCTGGCCAGTTATCGTTCTCTCACTTCCGGGGCGGATCTTCCCCAGGCGGATGCGGCAGTCTTTTTTCCTTCGGTGCGCAAGGATGCCTGGGAGACCTGGACCACGGTGTGGGGGCAGTTCCGCTCCGCCAACAGGGAGAGAGAGACGCCGGGATGGTTGTTGCTGCCGGTGGTTTCCGGGCCATCCCTGGCCGAGGGGATCACGGCGGACACCATGCCTGGTTTCTGGCACATTCTGGAGACCATCCGCGATGTGGATGTGCGTTTGCGCAAACGTTTGCGCTACGCAAGAACCGAGCTTGGACGCACCGGATCCTGGGATCAGACCCCCCTCATGGAACACATGGGCCGTATTGACCCAGGTGGCGTTCCCGGCGATCTCTCCCCGGAATTGGCAAATATTCTGCTGCGCCGTCTGACCGTCGCCTGGGATCAACACTATGGCGCTCTCCTCACCCATCAAGAACGTCATGGTGATCTCACCAGCGAGGATCGTTGCGACGGCGACTTGCAGTCATGGATCAAAAATCAGCGGCTGCTCCGTAAAAAAGGGGGGATGGATCCGGAGCGCATCCAACTTTTGGATGATCTTGGCTTCATCTGGGATCCGGCCCAGGCGCGTTGGGAACAGATGCGGCAACGTCTTGTCCGTTTCAAAGAAAGCCGGGGTGATGCTCATGTCCCACCGGTCTGGACCGAAGATCCCGAATTGGCACGTTGGGTTGCGGAACAGCGTAGAAATTGGAAAAACAACTCCCTGGAGCCAGAACGGATCGCCGCTCTTGACCTGTTGAACTTTGTCTGGGATCCGGAAGCGGCCCATTGGGCCGAAATGCGACAACGGCTGCTCCTGTTTCGCGATCTGAACGGCCATATGGATCTTCCCATTCCCTATCCCGACGATCCGGCTTTGGCTGTCTGGGTGGCGGAGGTGCGTCGCAAATGGCGCAAAGGTGAGATCGATGCACAGGCCGCTGAGGATTTGACCCGTCTGGGTTTTGTATGGGATCCCGAAGCAGAGGCCTGGGAGAAGATGTTCGCCCACCTCGTCACTTGGCGAGAGAGTGCTGGACATGCCCGGATTCCCGACCCTTTCCCTGCCGATTTGCCCCTTGGTCGCTGGGCCGAGGAGCAACGCCGGGCCCAACGCAAAGATCGTCTGGCCGACACCCGGCGGCAACGCCTGGATGCTCTGGGATTTGTCTGGGATCTGGAAGCGGAAGCCTGGGAGAACATGTTTCATACCCTGGAGCGTTCTCTGCCCACGGAGGGACCGTTCCCCGATTCCTGGCCGGGACAACCGGAGCTTGCCGAATGGGTGGAGCGGCAGTGCCGCATGGGTAAAAGCGGACGTTTGGAGCCAACGCGGCAGGCGCGTCTGGATGCGCTGGGTTTTGTCTGGGATCCTGAAGTGCGCGCCTGGGAGAACCGATTTGCCACATTGGCAGCGTATCGCCAACGCCACGGCCACATGCACATTCCCAGGGAGTCCCTTGCCACTCCCGAGCTGGGAATCTGGCTGGTGGAGCAGAGAAAAAAACAGGCCCAGGGGCGTCTGGATCCGGAGCGTGCCGAACGCCTCACCGCCCTGGGTATCCTTTGGAACCCCGAGGAGGCCGAATGGGAAGGAATGTACGCCACCCTGCTCGCCTTCCAGAGGGAGCGCAACCATTGTGTCGTGCCCAAGGATTGGCCCGACAACCCGGCCCTGGCCCGTTGGGTCGCCCAACAGCGGCAAAGCAATCGCCGCGAGCAGCTCAGTCCGGAACGGGTTCAGCGTTTGAACGACATCGGTTTCACCTGGGATTCACGTGAAATCCTCTGGGAGGAGATGTTCGCCCTGTTGATGCTCTATCGGGAAAAGCATGGTGATTGCAACGTCCCGGATCCTTGGCCGGAAAATGCCGATCTGGCCTGGTGGGTCGGGGCGCAGCGCAAGGCTTATCAAAATGGCAACCTCAATCCCAAATGGGTGACCCGTCTCAATGCTGTCGGCTTTATTTGGGATATGCAGGAGGCTTTATGGCAGGAGATGCATATCGCCCTGACCACGTTTCACCGCCGTTTTGGTCATAGTCTCGTCCCACGCGCCTGGGCGGAACATCCCAAACTTGCCAGTTGGGTGGTGGCTCAACGTCAGGCCTATAAAGGCGGCCTGTTGCCCCAGAGCCACATAGATCTGCTCGAACCCTTGGGTTTTGTTTGGGATCCACAACAGGTGGTCCAGGAGGAGTTGTTTTTGGCCTTGCAGGCTTATAAACAACGCTTCGGCCATTGTGACGTGCCGATGGATTGGCCGGAAAATCCGCAACTGGGCCTTTGGGTGACCAGTCAGCGGCAAAGGCGGGCGCGTGGTGACCTGGAACCGGAACGGATCAAAAGGTTGGAAGAGATGGGGTTTCGGTGGGAACCATGACAGACAAACAACCACTCGGCTCCCGGCCAAAAATGGGGTCTTGGCGAATCGGGATCCGGGGAGATGCAGGTAATGCTCATGCGTCTCCCCTCATGGCATATTTTGGGTCAAAGCGTTGAAAACACTTTCAGGATGCCAAGGGTAGGTGGCTTGCAATCTAAACGATCAAAAAAATAAATGTAAAAAACAAAACAATCGAAGAAACACCAACAACCCAGCTAACCAATGACTCAAAATACTTTAAGTGGATATCATTTTCATATTCTGGCATTGAGTTCATGGATGATATCTTATAGACCCATTTCACAGGAAGTCTTACAACAGCATAAAGCAGCAGCAACCATAACAAATTGAATAACGATAGAATAATAAAACTCCATGACAGAGGGAAATCTAAAATCTTTGTCCATCCATAAAACGACATTGAAGCAACTGACATGAACGATGACGAAAGGAGAATCAACAAGGCCTTAAAATACCTCAGAACAATCCTTCTCAGATACAGATTATGTCTGACAAGAGAAACCTCCATTTTTGCGACTTCCGTGATCAAATCCCTATCATACCCACCCGACCCTACCATGGCCGTACAAAACTCTCCTAGTCTTGTCTTGTAATCATAGTCATATCTATCCCCAAAAATTGCCTTCAATCTATCCTCTTGACGACTTGCAGGATACAACGGCGTGGAATGCGTAGACTTTTTTGTTTTGTAAGGTAAGGCAAACCTGATCAACCCTTGGTAGTGTCCCAACTTGGTTTATCTGGTAGAATCCACACGAGGTTTCCATGTTGC
>JADGBZ010000114.1 GCA_015231175.1 Magnetococcales bacterium
CGCCATTTCCCGGCCAACCGGTTGAACGTCTACCACTTGGTAGACGGTGCCGTTTACGGTCACCTCATCTCCGGCATTGGGAAAGAACCCCAGATCGGACGGACGCAATTCCAGGGTGGTTTGCGGCACTGCAATGTCCAGGCTGTTATCCCCTGAGCCCATGAGAGTGAGGTCGGCATTGTGTTCATTAAAAATTCCCGTGACCTCAATAATCTGTTCCGCCCGTTCTGGATGATTGCGCAGGGCAGGACGATAGCTGACCGGGACACCGAACGTGGTGAAGCATGACTGATTCGTCAAAGTGAGCAGCTTTTCCCACCTGTTCACGTTACCACCCCGTTCAACCGCACCCGGACGGTACCGTCCCCGACAGCGGAAGCCTGAGTGGCACAGCCGATAAGAGTGTTGTTGGTGGCCGTTGTGGTGAGATTCTTGGCCGTGTTGTCCCAATAAACCTTGGTTCCCTGGGTGACGGCCACCGCCGCCTTGGGCAGATCCACCACCCCTTCGGTGAGCATTTCCACGTTGGTGTTGATGGCCGTCGTGGAAAGAGCCACCCCGAACAGGGCACCGACCAGCAGGCCGTCGCCGCTGTTCACGGCGACAGGGGCGACCACCGTGATGGTGTCGCCCGGTTGAAGGTAATTTTTCATCGTTGCATTCCTCAGAATGGTGGATAGGTGTTCTTACGTCTGTTATAATGCCCCCCAAAAGGAGCCTACCAAATGAAGACATTGCGTTTGACCGCCATTGGTAATTCCACCGGTGTCGTGTTCCCCAAAGAGATCCTTGCCAGGCTTCGGGTCGAAAAAGGGGATGCACTGTATGTTGTGGAAACCAAGGCAGGTATTGAACTGACCCCCTACGATCCAGAGTTTGCCAGCCAGATGGACTTGGCCGAGGAGATCATGCACGAAGAGCGTGACGTTCTCCGCAAACTGGCCGAATAGTCGATGGGCACGCCCATCTGGGTCGGGAAAGAGGTGGCGCTGGCCATCCACAAACGCCAATTGGCAGAATATGGAGGGGGTGATGGCGTCCGTGATGAGGGTCTCCTGGAATCCGCACTGGCCAGGCCGGTCAACCGGTATGCCTACGGCAATCCACAACCGACATTGGCGGAACTGGCTGCCAGCTATGCGTTTGGCCTTACCCACAACCATCCGTTTATAGATGGCAACAAGCGGGTTGCCTACGTGGTCTGTCACCTGTTCCTGCGTTTGAACGGCAAGCGATTGGTTGCCGCAAACACAGAAAAATACCGAAAGTTTCTCTCCCTGGCCCAGGGCAGCATGGAGGAGGGGGCACTTGCCTCATGGATCCATGCCCACCTCCAAACTCTCTGACAAACATCAGGCCCCCGGATTTTTGTACATTCCGCGCCAGTCAATGGCCTTGGCACCGAAATCCAACCGGGCCTTGATCTCCACCCCGTCCACGTCAAAGCCGACGCGGGTTTCGATGTAGACACCGTTCTGACCTTCCAGATAGGCATACTCGATGGTATCGATCTGCCCGGGGTTGGCCGACATGTACCATGCCTTGTCGCCGTTGACGGCAGCATCCAGACGGGGTTCGGCAATCACCGTCAGGGTGCGCAGGGACTGCGGCACCACGTCGGTGGATTTGGCTGGGACCATGTTCACCGCCAGCAGTTGCTCGGCAGTCACCTCCAAGGCTGCCGGAACAATGATGAAGGCCGGACGGACATTGATGATGGTCTGGCCATCCACCCCGGTCTGGGTACCCATGCTCTTGCGGGCGGTGCCCAGGGTGGCGACGGAGATGGTTGCACCAGAGGCTGCCAGATTTTTGTGACTGGCATGGAACAGGGCAATGCCATCCCCCATATTCGGGTTGGCGGTGATGATGCCCCATACCACGTCGCTCTCCAGATTGGCCGCCGCCACCCCGAACAGTTGAGGAATGCGGGTGAAGGCGTTCAGATCATCGTTGACCAGCACCTGCCGGGAGATGGAGATGATTTTGCCGTAGGTCTCCACCCGATAAGACTCTTTGCCTTCGCCGAGCGGTCCCCGCTTGTATTCACCGCCCTCGTTGACCTTGTCCAAAGCCGGAGCCTCTCCCAACTGCACCCGGGACATGGCCTTGAAGTCGCTGGCGGTCACCTGCCGGCAGAAGGGTTGAAAGGTACGCGGAGCGGCTTCATAGGCGGTGCGTAGGGTTTTGTTGGCCACGTTGGCCAGAATGTTCGGAAAGTCCGACTCGGTGTGCAAAGCGCGGGTGGCCAGTTCATACCGGGTCAGCCCCCGGGTGGTATGAACGCCACCACCGCTGCTCTCCACGAACATGCGGGCCATCTCCAGCAAGGTGAGACCCCGCCACTCGCGGGCAGCGTCGGAGAGTTTGTGCGCCGTCGGGTCAAAACGGTGCAACAGGGCATTCTCCACCGCCGCATTGCGGGTGCTCCGCTCGTCCTGACCGCTCATCACCACATGGTTGCGGATTTCGCCCGTACTGCTGGAACGGCGGGCCGCCTCATCGATCAGATGCCGACGAGCTTCGTCCAGGCCGACACCCTCTTTGACCAGGCGGTCGGCAAAGGCACGGTCCACCTTCAGCTTTTCCTGGGCATCGTAGATGTCTACCGTCCGTTGCCGTTCGGCAGCAACCGCCTGTCGGGTCATGGTTTCGGCATCCTCCGCTCTGGCAGAACGGGTCGGCGCAGGGGAATCAACAGGCTTGGCTGGGGTGGTGGATCGGACCATCGCTTCTTCCTGAGGTTGGGTCAGCACAGGCACCTCCGTCGCCTGACGGATGGACACTTCGGTGACGGACTCTGCCGCCACTTCAGCTTTTACGGGTTCGGACATTTCATCAGCTCCTCTGATTTGGGTCAGTTGACAGGGGTGTTTGGTTGGTTCGGTGGAGCGGAAGCCCGCACCGGGATCGGCACCAATCGGCACGGCGGACAACTCCATGGGCATCCAGTCCACCGCCCGCCAGAGCGGAACCTTGCCGCGTTCTTCGGTAACCTCATACTTGCGGACCATGTAGCCCACCGAGACGTTGCGCAGGATGCCTTCCAGAACATCCTTGAAGATGGCGGCAACCCCGTCCCGGCTGGAAAAACGCACCACAGCCCGGCCTTCACCATCAGCAACCCAGGCCCGTTCCACCACGCCCAGGATGCTATCCAGGGATGAGGCGTCATGGCTATTCAGCAGGGGTGCCCCGCTATTCAGCCGGGAGAGGTCCACATGCGCAGCCTCTACGGAGAGGGTCTCGTCATACGGCTTGCCGGTCCGCCAGTCGGTCCGGCGCACGGCGGCTCCGGTAGACCAGACCATCTCGACGGTGCGTTCCTCGCCATTCACCGTTCCTGGAACAAAATTGGCCGACCTGACCTGCATCGGCAGATCGATCTGTTTATGCGGCATTGGCAGTCTCCGTTGGCTTGGGTTGGCCGTTTTTCGTTGTTTTGCGGGCATCAATATCGACGATGATCTTGTACAGATCCCAGATCTGGTACATCTCGTTGAACTCAGCCATCACCACGTCGGGATCGTACCCCTGGCGGGAAACCGCCGTCTGCGGTGACATCAATCCGGCCCGCACCGCGAGAATTTCCGCCATGATGTCCTTTTGCGGGTCAACGGCCTCAAACCGGGGTGGCGTCCATTGCAAGCGGATGGGGACATTGCCGATCAACCCGGCGGCCTGGGCGGTGGACAAAAAGCGGTTCCAGACCGGCTGGCAAATCTGCGGGATCAGCACATGCCGCTGCGTTGCATCCACCCGACGGCGGAACTCAATCAGGCCCGCCCGAATGGAGGAGTAGTTGACCTTGGAAAGGTCGCCGGTGAGCAGCTCATAGGTCAGCCCCAGGCCAGCCGCCACCGCATGGTTGTGCAACTGTGCATATTCGGCATACCCAGAGGTAGAGGCCGGTTGGCCGAAACGGATGTCCCGGCCTGGAGGCAGGTATTCCAGCATGCCGGGCACCAGATCCTCTATTTGCTTGAATGACTCCTCCTCGCCACCCGTATTGGGGGGCGGTTCTGCGTTGGTGACAAAGCCGACGAAGCAGGCCTCCATCTTCTTGCGCACCAGCTCCGACATGTCGTAGTCGTCCAGGTCACGCATGCGCAGCAGGGCCGGGGCGAACCAGGTGACACCCCGGTTTTGGCCGGGACGCAGACGATCGTACAGATGCAGCACATCCGTGGCCGAGATGCGGACACTCTTGGCCATCCCCTGCCTGGCTGAGCCAGGATGGCGAGGATAGATCCAATAAGCCGCTCGCATCCCGAACGAATCAAACTCGATACCCTGCTGGATGAAGCCACCCCCCGGCAGATCCCGGTCGGCGGTACTGTCCAGGTGGTCACACTCCAGCACCCGCAGTTGCAACGGCACCCGCAGGCCAAACGACGATGGCCGGTTGATCAGGTGCAGAAGGCATTCGCCGCTCTCCACCATGCTGCGGGCCATGAGTGTCTGGATGCCGTAGAAGGTGGTGCGACCATCGGCATCGCAATTTTCCGTGAAGGCATCCCACAGATCGGTGATCCGGTCGTCCAACTCTTGCGTGGCCGCCTTGGGACGGGGACGAATGCCTGCGCCGATCATGCTGGAAGCGTGTGTCATCACGGCTTTCGCCGCATACGGGTTGTTCCTTACCAAGTCCCTGGCCCGGTCCCGCAACCGGACGGCGGCCATGGCAATCTCGGCGTTGGCATCACTGCCCGCCGTGGTCCAACCACTGGTCAACCGTCCGGTCTTGGCCCCGTCATAGCCACGACGCAGGGCCTGCAACACATTCCTGGCGCGAGCACGACGCATCGCCGCCTCCGGTGCGATCCATCCCACCAGGCCATCCAACCATCTCGCCATGTCGTTACTCCCTGGAAAAACCCAAACGGGTGCGGGTGGGGCGCGATTTTCCGGCAGTCACGGCCAGTTCGCTTTCAATGGTCCGAATGCGACGCAGCAGATCCGACTCGGAGCCGTATTCCACCGTCTTGCCGTCATGGGTGACGCGCAGGGCACCGGCGGCATAAGCCTCTTTCAGCACGTCCAATTCTGCTTGCGTGAAACTCATTTTCGTCTCCCATCCAACCACCTGTCGCGCAGCGGTCCTAACCAAGAGGAGTTGCGGGGTTTGTCTGAAACGATGACCTTCGGCTTTTTCGGCTCAATGATCTTCGGTGCAGCGACAACAACGACCTCTGGCAGCGGCACCCCCTCTTTCAGGGGATACTGCTCACGCTGGTCGGCCTCCTTGTTCAACTGCAGCCCCATGCCCATCAACCCGTGCAGGGCCGCCATGGCATAAACCCGACAGTCCAACGCCTCGTTGCGTTCGTGCGACTTTTTGACCCACTCCCGGATGGGACGGCCTTTGCTGTAGCGGGTAGTGATCTTTTCCGCCGTCAACTGCCGGAACCACTCGGCATCCCGATCCAGGGGAAAATGGCAGTACCCAGGGCCGGGTTCTTTCAAGCGCAGGCGGGAGTAGATGGACTCCTTCGCCGCATCCACACCCACCATGAAATGGGGCACCCGGCCCTTGTTGTTGCGACTGGAGCGACGCGGCCAGATGGGTTTGCCCATACCGCCCAGCCCCTTGATGGCCCAGATGCGTCGTTCCTGTCGGGCCCGGCAAAAGGTGTAGGCTTCCATGGAACGGTGACCACCGGTGTCGATGGCAGCCGCCCGAACGTAGAGGTCGGATACCTGCCGGGCATGGGGATAGGCACGGTACAGGATGTTTTCCAGATCCTGCCAGACAGAAGGCCCTGCCGGGTCACCCCACAACACCCAGTAGGCCACCGACCAGGACTCTTCATCCCGGCCCCAGCCGACAATTTCCAACTCCAAACGGTCGTCCTGGACATCGACACCGGCGGTGAGGAGAACGATGCCGGGTGGCAGCAGTGGGCCAAACATCTCCCGCCGCGCCATCAGCCCATCGCCATCCAACTGCTCGGCACTCTCTTCCCAGGTTTCACCCAGTTTGGTATTGACCCAAACCTTCAACCGGGATGGATCGCGATAAACCTGCCCATGCTCCAGGGCAATGTCACCCCAGGAGGTCCAGCCATGCGGAGAATAGAGGCTGGAGAGGTGAAACCCGGCCACTTTGCTGCCGCCTGGGTTTTCTGCAATCCATTGGCCGTGTGCCAGCATCCATCCCTTCTGATAGTCCTGGATGGGGACACCGCAATGAATGCATTCGTAGAAAGCCTGCTCCCTATCCCCTTCAGGCCAGCGCATCTGTTTCCACTCCAGCACCTGCAGGGCCTGGCAGGATGGACAGGGCACCCAGTAGCGTCGCCGGTCGCTCTCCTGGTAGGCTGCTTCGATCCGGCTGAACCCTTTGATGGTGGGAGTCGAAACCATCAGAATCTTGCGGTTGGCAAAGGTGACCGTGCGTTGGGTGGCCAATGCCACCGGATCCCCCTCGCCATCGGCATCACCCGGATAGCCATCGATTTCATCCATGAACAGGTAGCGGATGGGCATGGAACGCAGCCCCACTGCCGAATTGGCTCCGGTCAGAATCAGGACACCGCCAGGGAACTCTTTCCCCAGGATGGTGTTGCCGGAATCGCGGGATCGGGGATCCTTGACCAGATCCTTCAGCACGGTGCTGATTTCGATCAGCGGATCGATCCGTTGTTTGGAATGCCGCTTGGCGGTCTCCACCGTGGGCTGGACCAGCAGCATGGGGCCGGGAGCCTGGTGGATGACATATCCCAACCAACAGAGGCCTGCCTCGGTCCCCCCAAGCTGCGCACCTTTCATGAACACCACCCGCTCCACCGCTGACGATGGCGACAGGCAATCCATGATCTCCTGGAGATACGGAGTCCGGCTGGTGCGCCAGAGGCCGGGTTCTCCAGAGGCAACCGAAGAGAGCATGCGGTACTGGTCCGCCCAGGCAGAAACCGTCAACAAGGGATCCGGCTTCAGCCCCTGCAGAAAGGCCGCACTATAGGTGAGCGACTGCGTGTTGCCAGACATTTTACGGCTCCTTCTTTGTCCGGAAATTTGTTTATAAATCTATTCAAAAACAACATATTGTGCTTGATGGTGTTTGGCAGTGTATGGCTTCATGGTGTCCAAGGAAGACCACCAACCACCAAGGAGAAACACACATGAGCAACCTGACGGAAACCCAACAAACCACCCTGGAAGCCGCTGCCAAACGCCCCAACGGTTCCATCCACCCCCTGCCGGACAACGTCAAGGGAGGTGCCGCCAAGAAGGTGATCAAGGCATTGCACCAACAGGGTCTGATCGAGGAGATCGAAACCGACGTCTGGCGCATCACCAAGACGGGTTACGCGGCCATCGGCATGGAGGCACCCCAGGAAATTGAAGAAGAAAGCGACACAGACAACGCCGGTGGCGCAGAGACTGCCGACAACGAAGCCACCCTGGCTGACACCGAGGCAGATGCCACCAACGACAGTAATCAGCCAGATGAAGAACCGGGTGATGCCGACTTTGAAGCGGATGTCGCCGCCGCAGAGCAATCCGTGGAGGCAGCCGACGAAACCCTCCCCGAAGTCATCGATACCATCGCAAAACAGTACATCCAGGATCATGGGTTCCGGGTAACCCGCGAGAATCTGGAAAAGGCGTTGCTCGAAGCCTTCAAGGCTGGACAAGCCAGCAACACACCAAAAACCAGGACGCCCAGAGAGAATTCCAAAAAGGCCATCGTGATGGCCCTGCTCCAACGCCCGGAAGGAGCCTCCCTGCAGCAGATTGAACAGTCCACTGGCTGGAATTCAAACACTGTGAGGGGCTTTCTTTCCCTCGCCAAAAAGAAGCAGGGGTTGAACCTGGAAACATTCCGCACCAGGATGCATGGGACCAACATGCAGGGTGCACCCGGTTCCTTTACCGTGTACAAAGTGGTCCCGTAACCACACG
>JADGBZ010000115.1 GCA_015231175.1 Magnetococcales bacterium
GACCCAGCCCCCCCCGGCAGCGACCATTTCATCCTTCTCACCGCAGGGTGAGGTGAAAAAGGTCCGACAGGTCAAGGCCCGCTTCGCCCTCCCCATGGTTTCTTTCGGCGATCCCAGGCTGGAGGATCCTTTTGCCATCGATTGTCCCGAGGCCGGCAAGGGTCGCTGGGTGGACAGCCACAACTGGGTCTACGATTTTGCGCGGGATCTGCCGGGCGGGATCCGTTGCACCTTCACGGCAAGCCCCAATCTGCACACCCTCGCGGGGGCTCCTGTGACCGGGAACAACCGTTTTTCGTTTTCCACGGGGGGCCCCACCATTCTGCGCTCCCTGCCCGGTTTCAGAAACATGGTCGATGAGGAACAAACCTTCATCCTGTTTTTGGATGCCCAGGCGGATGAGGCCTCCGTGTCGAAAAACATGACCTGCGACGTGGCGGGCATGGGGGAAAAGATCGGGGTGCGCGTTCTCCAGGGCAAGGAGCGCACCGAGGTGCTGCAAAAACACCCGGATCTGCAAAACGGGCGCCTGCAACGCCAACTCTCCCGCCCCGGCGGTGCTGCATCGACTGTTTCACCGACCAAAACCAACACAGCTGTCAAACAAACGCCAACCCTGAGCAACTGGGATGCAGGCCGCATCACCGTGGTGCAGTGCCTGCGGCGCTTTCCCAACAACGCCGAGGTGGGTCTGGTGTGGAGTGCAGGCATCCGCGCCTTGAGCGGGGTGGAGGGGAGCCAACCGCAACGTATCCCCTTTCGCGCCCGGGAGGCCTTTGCCGCACGATTTTCCTGCGAGCGGCCCAACAAGGATGCCCATTGCTTTCCCATTCTCCCCATGCAGCTGCGCCTGACCCATCCCATTGTCGTGGCCGATGCCCGCCAGATCCGTCTCAAAGGAGAGGATGGGCATCTCTACCCGGCCACTCTGGGCCGGGATGACGATTCCGACGAGGAGAGTGACGGGAGCCGGCCAGAAGAGGATCACATACCGGGAAAAAGTCCCTGGATCTCCCATCTCACTTTTCCGGGGCCTTTTCCGGAATCGAGCACATTCACCCTGGAGATTCCCCAGGGCATCAAGGATGACTCCGGGCGCAGCCTGACCAACCAGGCCAGCTTTCCCCTGACAGTGAAGAGCGGTCCGTTCCCTGCCCTGGCCAAATTTCCCGCCCCTTTCGGCATCATCGAGGCCAAGGGAGATGCCGCCCTGCCAGTCACATTGCGCAACCTGGAGGCGATCCTTCCCCTGGATGCCACCCACCCCGGATCCTGGGCCACGACAGAGCCGACCGACAAACCGGATGCCCTCGGGAAAGGTGACAAGACCGACACGATGGATCTGCCCACGACCCTGGTCGCCGAATGGTGGAGCAAGGTCCAGAAACAACAGGAACAACAGCCCGTCGAGGTGCGCGGTCGGCGTCTGCGGTTGGCCAATCCGGTCGAGTTCATCCCCTGGATGAAACAGATAAGGGATGTCCAGGAGAGCGTCACCGAATGGCAAGACGACAAACCCGTCATCAAGCAGCGCCCCGGAGAAATATCGGTCTTTGCCCATTTGGAACCGGCCCGGTTGCAACAACTGGAAACCTTCACCCTGCCCAAGCCGGGGGGAAGCAAGACCTTTGAAGTCATTGGCATCCCCCTTCCCGGACCCGGCCTTTATGTGGTGGAACTGGCCAGCGATCGGCTGGGGACCGAACTCCATGGCGAAAAAAAACCCTATTACGTCCAGAGCGCTGTCCTGGTGACCAATCTCTCCGCCCATTTCAAACAGGGAGGCAGCAACGCCCTGGTCTGGGTCACCACATTGGATGAGGGAAAACCGGTCGGTGACGCCGAGGTCACCGTCGGCGATTGCCAGGGGCACGTTCATTTTACCGGTCGCACCAATGCCCAGGGGATCGTTATCCTTGCCAAGCCCCTCCCCCCGCTCAACACCCTGCCCAAGTGTCCCAACAACGGTTATTTCGAACAGAACTATCTCGTCACGGCCCGTTCGGGTGACGATGTCACCTTCCTGCTCTCCTCCTGGAACGAGGGCATCTCCCCCTACAACTTCCAGATCCCGTATGAATCTTGGCGGAGTGAGCCCGACAGCATCCTCACCACGGTTTTTGATCGAACCCTGCTGAGAGCCGGGGAGACACTCGCCATGAAGCACTTTGCCCGCCAGGCCACGGATGGCGGCATCGCGTTGCAAAAGACGGTCGACCTGCCGGAGAAGGCGCTGATCCGGCACCTGGGAAGCGAGCAGGAGTACACCCTGCCACTCCATTGGGATGCCCGGCAGGTTGCCGAAAATCGTTGGTCCATCCCCCAATCCGCCAAACATGGCCAGTATGAAGTCATCATGGTCTCCTCCAAGGCCAAAGGCGCCGGGCAGCACAGCTCCGGATCCTTCCGGGTCGAGGCCTTCCGGGTGCCCACCATGAAGGCCTCCGTTACGCCACTTCAGGCCGAGGCGATCAACCCGTCCCAGGTGGAGTTGGATCTGCACGCAGGGTACCTTTCTGGCGGCGCTGCGGGGCACATGCCGGTCAAGCTGCGCGGCCTGCTGCAACCCAAGGTCATGCAGTTCGCGCCCTTTGAGGATGTTGTGTTTGCCAATGGGCGCATGGCGGAGGGCCCCGTAACCCGGCATCCCAACCGCTCCCACGACAGCGAAGAAGATGCCGACAACCCGAACGACGACACCCCGGAGGGTGAAAAAAGCCGCCCGTTGCCCGTACAAACCCTCACCTTGAACGGGTCCGGAACCGTGCGTGGCCTCCTGGGGCCCATCAAACCGACCGAATCGCCCCAGGATTTGCTGGCCGAACTGGAATATCAGGACAGCAACGGCGAACGTCTGACCGCCTCTGCCCATGTCACCCTTCTCCCAGCCCAGGTGTTGTTGGGACTCAAGCTCGACCATTGGGCCTCCAGTCAGGAAGATCTCAAATGTCAGGTCATCGCCGTCGATGCCCAGGGGCACCCCATGGCCCAGGTGCCGGTCGTGGTCGATATGCTGCAACGCCTGACCTATTCACACCGGGAACGCCTGATCGGTGGCTTCTACGCCTATGAACACCATGAAGAGATCAAACGCCTCCAGGAGTTTTGTTCCGGAACCACCGACGCACAGGGGCGTCTGACCTGCGCGGGTCGATCCCCGGTCTCCGGCAACGTCATCCTCCAGGCCCGCGCCGTCGATGCCCAAAACCGGGCCACTTTTGCCCACACCGAAGGGTGGGTCAGCAAGAACGGACCCCTGTGGTTCGACGTGAACCAGCACAACCGCATGGATCTGATCCCCGAGAAAAAACGCTACGAGCCGGGCGAGGAGGCCATCCTGCAAGCCCGCATGCCTTTCCCGAAGGCAACCGTGCTGGTCACCGTGGAGCGGGATGGCATCATGGACAGTTTTGTCCAGACCCTGACCAGCGATGCACCCGTATTGCGCATCCCCGTGCAGGGCCGTTACGCCCCGAACATGTTTGTCTCGGCCCTGGCGGTGCGTGGCCGTTCCACCGAGGTGGCTCCGACTGCCATGATCGACCTGGGGCGCCCTGCCTTCCGCCTGGGGTATGCCCAGATCGAAGTCGGCTGGAAGGCCCATACCCTCAAGGTCCAGGTGACCACCGATCACCCGACCTACAAGGTGCGGGGGTCGGCCTTGGCGACGGTCAAGGTGGCCACGGCAACCGGTCAAACCCTTCCTGCCGATGCCGAGGTGGCCCTTGCCGCCGTGGACGAGGGGTTGCTGGAGCTCAGGGACAATGACTCGTGGCATCTGCTCGCCGCCATGCTGCAAAAACGTCCCTTGCGGGTCACCACCGCCACCGCCCAGGAGCAGGTGATCGGTCGCCGCCACTATGGCCGCAAGGCCGTCACGCACGGCGGGGGCGGGGGACGCGGCCTGTCGGGCCGGCAACTGCTGGAGACCCTGCTCCTGTGGCAGGGCCGGGTCAAACTCGATGCCCGGGGTGAAGCGCGGATCCCCATTCCGCTCAACGATGCCCTCTCCTCGTTCCGGGTGGTGGCGGTGGCCGATGCCGGCGCGGATCTCTTCGGCACGGGCTCGACCTCTTTCCGTACCACCCAGGATTTGATCCTCTTTTCCGGCCTCCCCCCCCTGGTCCGCGAACAAGACGCCTTCCGCGCCGGCTTTACCGTGCGCAACGGCAGTGAGCGTCCGTTGCAGGCCAAGGTGACCGCTTTTGTGGCCGGAACACCCCCACCTTCTTCCCGCAAAGGAGAGGAGGCTCCCAAAACCTCGCTGCCTCCTCTCCCCACCTTGCTCTTCGATCTGGCCCCCGGCGAGAGTCGGGAGGCCACCTGGGAGGTAACTGTCCCTGCGGATATCCAACGCCTCGCCTGGACCATTCAGGCCCACGCCGACAAGGCCGATGATCGCCTGAGCGTCACCCAGGAGGTGATTCCCACCCTGCCGGTGCGTGTTGTCCAGGCCACCTTGCAGCAGTTGACGGAACCTTGGCTGCTGCCGGTCAACAAGCCCGCCGATGCCTTGCCCGGTCGGGGTGGCGTCGAGGTCGCGGTACAGCCGAGGATGACCAGCAACCTGACCGGGGTGCAGGAGTACATGTCACGTTATCCCTTCACCTGTCTGGAGCAGCGCGCCTCCCGGGCCATTGCCCTACAGGATCGGGCGGCCTGGGATCAACTCATGGCCGCGCTTCCCGCCTATCTTGACCGGGATGGTCTGGTCAAATATTTTCCTCTCCTCTCGCACGGCAGCGATGCCCTGACCGCCTACCTGTTGGCCATCGCCCACGAAACCGGGTGGCCCATCCCCGCCGAGGCGCTGAAAAAAATGCGCTCCGGCCTGTTGCGCTTTGCCCAGGGGAGAATCCTCCACGCTGCCAGGCACATGGCTGCCGACACCACCCTGCGCAAACTGGCCGCCCTGGCCGCCTTGTCACGCCATGAGGAGATCTCCCCGACTCTGCTCACCTCCATCCCCGTCGAACCCGATCTCTGGCCAACCTCGGCAGTGATCGACTGGCTGGAGATTCTCCAACGGGTCAATACCCTTCCCCAGAGGGATCGCCTGCGCAAGGAAACCCTGGAGATTCTCCGCGCCCGCCTCCATTTTCAGGGAACGACCCTGGGATTTTCCACCGAGTCCGCCGATCATCTCTGGTGGCTCATGGTTTCAGGGGACAGCAACGCCAATCGTCTCATCCTCGGCGTGCTGAACGATCCGGGGTGGTCGGCTGATCTGCCACGCCTGATGCGGGGTAGCCTGGGTCGGCAGATTCAAGGCCGCTGGCGCACCACCACCGCCAATGCCTGGGGAGTGGTGACCATGAAAAAATTTGCCGAAAAGTTTGAAAAGGATCCCGTGACCGGATCGACCACGGGCCAGATGGCGGAGGCGACGCTGAATCTTGACTGGGGCCGGCAGCCACAAGGTGGCGCCCTGGCCTTCCCCTGGCCATCCGGGACCGGGCAACTCGCCTTGCGTCATCAAGGCGCGGGCAAACCCTGGGTGACGGTGCAAAGCCGGGCCGCCATCCCTCTGCGGGAACCCTTGAACAGCGGTTACCACATGCGCCGCACGCTCACCCCGGTGGAACGCAAAACGGACGGGATCTGGAGTCAGGGAGACGTGGTGCGGGTCCGTCTGGAGGTGGAGGCGCAATCCGACATGGCCTGGGTGGTAATCAGCGATCCCATTCCCAGTGGCGGCGCCATCCTGGGCACTGGTCTGGGCAGGGACTCCGCCATCATGACCCATGGAGAAAAACAATCCGGTTGGCTGGGACCGGTTTTCGAGGAGCGGACCCACGACGCCTTCCGGGCCTATTATGACTGGCTGCCCAAGGGCAACTGGTCCATGGAGTACACGTTACGCCTGAACAATCCGGGCCGTTTCGCATTGCCCCCTGCCCGGGTCGAGGCGATGTACGCCCCGGAGATGTTTGGCGAGATGCCGCTGGAGGCCATCACCGTAGCGCCATGAACCGGATTTTTCGCACCAGCCCGGCCTGTCGTTGGCTGGTTGGACTCGCCGGGTCTGTCCGTTGCCGATTGCCTCTCCGCGCCATGGTGGCGGGGTGGTGTCTGTGGGGCGTGCTGTCCGCTGCCACCATCACCCGGGCCGAGACGCCCACTTTCGCGGCAGTTCAGGCAAGCCACCGGTCGAGCGATCTCCTGCTGCTCGACCGGCAGGGGGCAATCCTCCAGCAACTTCGCCTGGACCCGACCCGCCGGCAGTTGAGTTGGACTCCGCTGGAGGCCATTTCCCCTGCCATGGTCAAGACCCTTCTTGCCGTCGAAGATCGGCGGTTTTGGCAGCATGGCGGCGTGGCATGGCAAGCCTTGGCCGGAGCGGTGTGGAATCGCCTGCTGCGAGGCACCCCCCGGGGGGCCAGTACCCTCACCATGCAGTTGGCCGCCTTGTTGGATCCGAATCTGCAACCCACCACCCGGCACCGCTCCCTGGGCCAAAAATGGGCGCAGATGCGGGCTGCCTGGCGTATCGAAAAAACCTGGCAGAAAAAACAGATTTTGGAAGCCTACCTGAATCTGGCTTCGTTTCGCGGCGAATTGCAGGGTATCGAGGCTGCCAGCCGGACCCTTTTTGACAAGCTGCCTTCCGGCCTGGAGACCCCCGAGGCCCTGCTGCTGACCGCGCTGCTGCGTTCTCCCAACGCCTCTGCCCCAAAAGTCGCCGAGCGGGCGTGCCTCCTGGCCCGGCGCCACGCCCCCGAGGTCACCTGTCCCGGGTTGCGGGAGCGTGCCGCCCGGCTGCTGTTGGGGGCTTTGCCTCCCGTCCGCCCCCAGGCTGATCTGGCGCCGCATGTGGCCCACCGGCTCCTTTCCCAACTGGATTTGAGCCGTGCTCCACGTCAGGTGGTCACCACCCTGGATGGCTCCCTGCAACATTTTGCCCGCGATGCCCTCGCCCAGCAGCTTTACCAGTTGCAGGATCGTCATGCCCTGAATGGCGCCCTCCTCGTGGTGGACAATGCCACAGGGCATGTCCTGGCCTATGTCGGCAATGGCGGCAACCATCCGCCCACCCGCCATGTGGATGGGGTGCGCGCCCCACGTCAGGCAGGTTCCACCCTCAAGCCCTTTCTCTATGAACTGGCGTTGGAGCAACGGCTCCTTACCGCAGCATCCCTGCTCCACGACGCCCCGGTCGAACTGGTCACCCCCCGTGGCATCTATTTTCCCCAAAACTATGACCAGGATTTCAAGGGGTGGGTGAGCGTGCGCACCGCTTTGGCCGCCTCCCTCAACGTTCCGGCGGTGCGTACCCTAATGCTGACCGGATTGGATCCCTTCGTCACCCGTCTGCGCCAGTTGGGGTATACCCATGTCACCGAAGAGGGTACCTATTATGGCTATGCCCTGGCCCTGGGTTCGGTGGAGGTCTCCCTTTGGGAAGCGGTCAACGCCTATCGCACCCTGGCCAATGGGGGTCTCTTCACCCCGCTGCGCCTGCGCCCGGATGAACCCGACACCCCCCCCCAACGTATTCTCTCCGCACCAGCCAGTTTCATCGTTGCCGACATCCTGGCCGATCCCCTCGCCCGCAGCGCCACCTTCGGGCTGGACAATGCCCTGGCCACCCCCTTCTGGAGCGCCGTCAAGACCGGCACCAGCAAACAGATGCGTGACAACTGGTGCATCGGTTTTTCGCAACGCTACACCGTCGGGGTGTGGGTCGGCAATTTTGACGGCCAGCCCATGCACCAGGTCTCCGGCATCTCCGGGGCCGCACCCACCTGGCTGGAGATCATGACCTATCTGCGCCCGTC
>JADGBZ010000116.1 GCA_015231175.1 Magnetococcales bacterium
CCAGACCCCACTGGGGGATGAATCCCCCAGACCCCCTCTTTTTTTCAATCGTTTTTTTCTCCAACCTTTTGTTGCATGAACTCCCGCAGCAGGGAGGTAGCATAGGCACCGCGTGGCAGGGAAAATTGCAACCACAACCCCTTTTTTTCCCAGGTCAGGGTCAAATCCGTGGGGATGACCCGCAACGCCCGTCGTTCACCCTGCACGGAGAATTCTGTCAGACGGGTGACAGCTTCGGCTTTGGTTCGGGCTATATCCGCTTCCATATTTCCAGGTTCGCCGGATGGTTGCAGCAAGCTGCGCCCGAACAGCGGGCCTGTAGGGTGGATTTCGCCGGCGGCAAAGCGTGGTTGTTCCAAGCTCGCGCTTTGGACGACAAAGCAGGCCGAACGGCCTTGCAACTGGGCAACATCCCCATCCAGGAGTTGTGTAAAACGGTTTGTCGTCAGACGTTTCGCCAAGACCTGGTTGAACAGCTCGGAACGGACGGCGGAGAGGTAGAGACCGCGCTGTTTGCGGTTGCCGCCGGTTTTTTCCCCTGCCAGCATGAGCAATCCGTTTTGGACATTATCCCCTGCGCGGCCAAAACGTTGGGGGCCAAAAAAGTTGGGGAAACCGTATGTTTTGATCCAGGCAGCGGTCATGGCTGCACCTTCCTGATGTTGCGGCGTGCACTGTGCCCCGCTCAGGAAGATGCGAAAATGGTTGCCGCTCAGGTGGCCGATGCGGATTTTACGCCGGTGCCGGACCGCATCGAGAATACGGAGTCCTGCCGGAAGAAGGGGAGTCAAATCAGGCAACTCCCGTTGCGGCAGATGAACAGAAAACGCCTGCACAGCCAGAGACCAACGATCTTTGAGACCCGCATAGCCGATGGCTGCACGCGGCGATGCGCAGGAGCGGGCGAGCCAATCGACCACCTGCTCTGTGGTCATGCCGGATCGTTCCACGGTCAGGATCCAGTGTTCTCCATTGCCATCGGGTTGCTCTGGACGTATTTCCGTGACCTGAAAGGTTTCCGGTGTGGTCTTGATCTCGCCACCCAGGCCGGCACCCGGCGAGGCCAGTGGAAGATCAGGTTGAATCAAGACGTTTTTTTCCATGGTGTGCAATTTTCTGTTTGACTTTGGTGGTGGAGCCGATTATTAGGTTGAGCGTCCCACCTGCTGGATGATCGGTCGGTTTGAATCCCTGAACCAAAGAGAGACGACTCGCCGGGCTTCGTTGGCCTGAATCGGCTTGGGTTTGCCGTGTGACCGGGTTTTTTTGGCCAAGTTGTCTGCGGGGGATCCCCGGATTTGGCTTGGCTCCGGCTTGGCTTGTGTTTGCGAAGCCACGAACCATGCTCCTCTTCCGGGCTGATGGCAAGTTTCTCCTTACCGGATCGTGCCCATACCAGAAAGTGCACCTTTTCCGAAAGCAGACTCCCCCCTGTTCGCATGCCCGTTTTTGATATGTTCATGCCCATGTTGATGAAATTCGAGGTCTTATGAATCTGAGTGACCTGAAATCCATGAATGTTGCGGATTTGACTGGCCTGGCCGCGGAAAAAAAGGTGGAAGGGGTCAGCGGGATGAAGCGGCAGGAACTCATCTATGCGATCCTGAAGACCGAAAGCGAAAAAAATGGTCAGATTTACGGCGAAGGGGTGTTGGAGATTCTTCAGGACGGCTTTGGATTTTTGCGGGCGCCCGATACCAACTATCTGCCAGGACCAGACGACATTTATGTTTCACCTTCCCAGATCCGGCGTTTTGGTTTACGCACCGGGGATGTCATCGAGGGGCAGATCCGGTCACCCAAGGAGAGTGAACGTTATTTTGCCCTGCTGCGGGTTGAAAAAATCAACTACGAGGATCCCCTTAAATCCCGGGATAAAATTTTGTTCGACAATCTGACCCCGCTCTATCCAGACGAGCGTTTGCGCATGGAGGTGGATGGCGAAGGGCCGGTGGAAAAAACCCTGGGACCACGGGTGATTGATCTGATCTGCCCCATCGGCAAGGGACAGCGGGGTTTGATCGTTGCCCAGCCACGCACCGGCAAGACCATGCTGATGCAGGGGATAGCTCACTCCATAGCTGTCAACCATCCGGAAGTGATCCTGCTGGTCCTGCTCATCGACGAACGGCCCGAAGAGGTGACCGATATGAAGCGGTCCGTCAAGGGGGAGGTGGTCTCCTCCACTTTTGACGAACCCGCCACGCGCCATGTGCAGGTGGCCGAAATGGTGATCGAAAAGGCCAAACGTCTGGTGGAACATAAGCGCGACGTGGTGATCCTTCTCGACTCCATCACCCGCCTGGCGCGCGCCTACAACACCGTTTCCCCCTCCTCTGGCAAGGTTCTTTCCGGTGGTATCGATGCCAATGCCCTGCAACGCCCCAAGCGTTTTTTCGGCGCCGCCCGCAACATCGAGGAGGGCGGTTCGTTGACCATCATCGCCACGGCCTTGATCGATACCGGTTCCCGCATGGATGAGGTGATTTTTGAAGAGTTCAAAGGAACCGGCAACATGGAGGTCCACCTGGATCGCAAACTCGTCGACAAGCGCATTTTCCCTGCCATCGACATTGCCAAATCCGGTACGCGCAAGGAGGAACTCCTGACCGAAAAAGATGAAATCAGCAAACTGTGGGTCTTGCGGCGTATCCTTCTGCCCATGGGACCGCAGGACTCCATGGGGTTTTTACTGGACAAGGTCAAAGCCGCCAAGAATAATGCAGAGTTTTTTGCAAGCATGAACAACTGACTGGACAAGGACGAACCATGAAGCCAGATATTCATCCCGAGTACACGGATGCGGTATTCACCTGTGCCGGTTGCGGGCAGATCTACAACACCAAGTCCACCAAAGGTGACATGAGCTTGGCTGTGTGTTCCGCCTGTCACCCCTTCTTCACCGGCAAGCACAAGTTGCTGGATACCGCCGGACGGGTGGAGCGGTTCCGCCGCAAGTATGCCTCGGCTGCCGAAAAGGAGGCCCAGGGGGCGACGGCTGGGCAAGACAACAAAAAGCCGACAAAAAAATCCGGCAAGGAAGCCGTCTGAGCGCGTTTATGCCGGCGGGTGAGGGGTCTGGTGTCACCCGCCGGTCCAAGCTTCTGGTGCGCTTCCTGGGGCCAAAAAATGGGTATGCCGATTTTTGACGGTCGGCAGGGAGGCATGCCACTGGTTCCCGGTTTTGCTTCCGGGTGCCGTGCAGTCGCTCTCTACCCGGTTTTCTCGAACTGCAAAAGAAACCGCTTGCTCTCCACACCCCCGCCACCACTGTACCCTCCCAAACCACGGGTGGCCACCACCCGGTGGCAGGGGATCAAGAAGGGTAGGGGATTGGCCCCGACGGCCTGACCGACGGCTCGCGGGGCGGAGCTCAAGGCCTTTGCCATTTGGCCGTAGGTGCGTACTTCGCCGAAGGGTATCGTCGAGATTTCCCTCCACACCCGCTGCTGGAAGGGTGTGCCGTGGGGTTGCAAGGGCAGATCCACGACAGGAGCTTCCCTCCGGGCATAGCTCTCCAGCCATTGGCAAAAAGCGCGACAAAGCGGGGAGTCTGCGGATGTTTTCGTGACAACGCCGTCGGTATCGGGCGCGTGTGTCTCCATGTCGGGCGCGTGCCACCGGAGGGCGCAAATGGCTCCATCCGTTATCCAGATCTGGAAATTTCCCAAAAAATGGGGTAACTGCCCAGGTACCCGGTAACGAATCGGGGTCCAGGGGGCTGGCTCCCTGGCGGGTCCAGGGCAGCGCCCTGGTGGGGTTCGGGACGAAGCCCTGACAAAGGCTTTCATATCCAAGCTTTTCTTGAAAGGGTGGTGAATAGTTACCTGAATAGTTGCAAAATGGGTCTGTATGCAGGCTGTTTCCTGCGCCCCCATTCCCCGAGCCTCAATCATGGGTTGCATATATCCCTTGGTTTCGCATCCTTTTCCTCGCGCCTCAATCATGGGTTGCATATATTCCTGAGTTCCGCATCCTTTCGCCATACAATCTCTGCTGAACTCTCCCTGTCGGATGCGATACAAACTTCCCAGTCGCTTTTGGGCTCCACCGACAATATGACGCTTGTTGGTATTCCCATGGTTTGGGCATACTCAAACGTTTTTACTTTCACCCGGTGCAAATTTTTGGCAACTTGTTTCACACCACTGTATTTTTCATCGTCGATCCAATAATATGTAACACAGTGACGCGCCGATTGTAATAAAATAAAATCGGCATCCAAAGCGTTGCGGGTTGTTGTCAAATGTTTTCCCAAAAATGGCGCAACAATGTCGGGAAAAGGACAGACAAATATTTTAAAGGGTTTGCCAACTCCCGCCCTGGGCGTCATGCCTGGATGGGCATTGATCGTGGCGGAAAGATTTTCAATGGCCGGTTTGTGGCTCAAGAGCCAATAATCTATGGTAAACCGGTTGTAGGCACCGTGGAGACCTCCGATCAGGGCATTGTAGAAGGAATATTCAATGGGATGCAAGAGCCACATCCGGGCAACCTGGGTAAAAAGAGCCAGAACAACAATCCATACGCTGAGTGTTGCAAGGAACTTTCTGCCTCGCCGACGCAGCCAGGATAGCATCGAAACCAGGAGGAGCGCCTGCAAGGCTGCCATGGGTGGCAGTAGAAAGAGAAAATGGCGGGTGCCGTTGTAGATGGATGGTCGGAAAATCACCACAAACAAAAGGGGAACGAGCAATCCCGCCAACAAACCTGCGTATCCTACGATCTCGCTGTTTTCGCGACCATCTCGGGTGATGAACAATCGATGCAGGGCAAAAGGAACCGCCGCAAGCAACAAAACCAGGGAAATCTCCGGCAACTCAATACCAAAATGGATCGGGAGGTAACTGAGTGGCAGGTCGGAGGAGCGATACGCCTCCCCAAACATGAATACAGTGTAATCATGGGAAAATTTCGCTGCCATGGACAGGGTATGTCCAAGGGTCTGCACGGGACTTACCAACGCGGACGGCCAGAGCAGAACGCAAAATACGCAGGAAAATAGTGCCAGGAGAAAAATGGGAAATTTGTTTTTGATCAGGGTGTCGCCGAATGATTTCACGGCTGCTTGCCCAGAAACAAGCCATTGTTTGTAAAACAATAAAAGAGGAAGAATGATCCACAAAAGGCCGCCAAAGGTACGCATCCCCAGCGTGACACCAAGCACCATGCCGGTCCGAATGGCCAGTTTGGCCGGAATGGAGGGATAAACATCGGCTATGCGGATCAAATGATAAAGAGACCAGACATACCCCACGGCAAAAGGCATATCCTTGGGGTTTATAAACACATGCCCGAAATATCTGGGCATCAGGAGCAGCAGGATTGCAGCCCAAAACCCTGCCTGTTCACCCCCAATGTAACGGGTGAGACGCCACACCCCTGCCACACCCAGCATGCCCAGGAGGGGAAGCCAAAGGCGGGATGTGTGGTACGCATCCAGTTCCAGCAGACGCTCCAGAAGGGCAGAGACGACATGGACATGTCCGCCATAATAGCTGGTTGCAAAATCGGGATTGACTGCCTGACGATCCTGAAATAACGACGTAAAGAAGGCAAGAACTCTATGACCTTGCGCCCAATGTTCCGGTTCATCCCAGGCAATGCCAAAATCCATTGCCATGGAAAACACCAGGACGGTTGAACACAAAAAAAACAGACCTGACCACCTGTCAAACCGCCGTTCCGATTGCATGTGGACCGGTCTCCGCCGAATCGGTATTTTGATTGGGAAATGAATCTACGCGACCAAAGCCCCGCGGCAGGAGGATCCGCTTCCAGCCGTACAGCCAAAGCAGTGCTCCCCTGTCACAATGGGTCGCGCCAGCAACCGCTGCACATTCGCATGCGTGACACGCCCCCCTGCGGAAATGGCCAAACCCAGGGCCAGGTTGAAATCGCAATCGTAGAGGGCGCCATCCCAGCCCACGCTGATCTGGCTGCGACACATGAGCCCTTTCAGGGTACCGGGGTTGAAGGCATCGCGCAGCAAGGCCCGGTAGGTCATTTCCCGATTTTGGCGGCGCAGATCCACACGAAAACGTCCGATAGGCATATTGGCGATGGTCAGCAGATGGCTGAACACCACCCCATGGCGAAGTTGCAACTCCCGCCGATAATCCGCTTCCAACCGGCATTGGTCGGGTGGCAGAGACGGGCCGCCAGGATTGTAAACCAGGTCCAGGGTCAGATCCGGCTGCAAGCCATAGCCCAGTTGGTTGAGCAGGCGCAGGGCCGCAACGGAACGGGTGTAGGTTCCTACGCCCCGTTGGGCATCGACATTTTGTTCCAGATAGCAGGGCATGGATCCCACAAGCCGTACCTTGCGGGCAGAAAAATACTCCGCCAGTCCAGCCGCTGCCGGCTCGGTGTGGACGGTCAGATTGGTTCGCACCTGGACCGCGATCGACCTTTCCCACAGCGCGTCGATAAAACGTCGCAACAAGGGGTGGAGTTCCGGGGCGCCACCTGTCAAATCCACATACCGGCACCCGGATCGGTCGAGCAAATCCAGGATTTCGGTCATGGTTTGCCAGGTCATGCTCTCCTGCCTCCGTGGCGAGGCAGCCACATGGCAATGGTGGCACTCCAGATTGCAGCGCATCCCCAGGTTGACCTGGATCGTCGTCAAGGCAAGGGAGGTGAGAACCGTGGAACCGGTGTGGCTTGCCACGCTGTGCAGGAAGTCGTTCAAGAAAACACCTCCAACAATCCATCGCCCGCAAAGGCCACGACCTGCGACGGCCATAACCTCCAACCTCGGCCCACTCTAACAACTCGGTTCCGCGTCCGCAAGACGTGCGGGCCATGGCCGCAGGGCAATCGCACTTGAAGCCGAAGTGTCCAAAAAAATGATTGAAAGACTGGGATGGAAATCCAGGTGGTGCCCGACATTGACCTAATTGCCTGATGTGGCGTAAATTTTCTCTGAC
>JADGBZ010000117.1 GCA_015231175.1 Magnetococcales bacterium
CCGCAAGGGCTCTGCCCTTGACCCGCCAGGGAGCCAGCCCCCTGGACCCCAATTCGTCATGGTCACCCTAATTTTTCATTTCGTCATGGTCACCCCAATTTTTCATTCCGTGTATGCCAGGCAAAGAGCGTCAAACTCTCGTAAAGCCGCAACGCATCCTGACAGGGAGCCAACCACGAAATCTGCCACCCGGCCATGACCACCCGCCGCCGGGCATGCTCCAGCCGATGGAAAGGCCTGCCAAACCGCCACAAAGGCCATATATCCAGGAGCAGAGTCAGCCAAGTGACGGCCATGCCGGTGTGGACCGGCATGGCGGCGCGTTGCTGCAAGACAAAGCAGGTGATGGCGTTGGCCCAGGGGGATGGATCGAGATCCGGGTCGGCACAACGCTCCAACAGGATGGAGTGAACCAACGCCGAAACCGTTGCATCATGGTCGAACAGGATTCTTTTCACGTCCATAAATTCCTGATCACTGCATTTTGGTCTGGACATCAATTTGGTCTGGGTATCAAGATGTCCCGGGTGCGAGCCTGCCACGAACGCGGGTTTTCGCCAATCCGGGACGTTTTTTGCAGAGAACGTGACAACCCCTCTCCTTGTTCAGCAGCCAACGTGACGGGTTGGGTGCGCAGGCGAAAAATATGAGCGCGAGATCCATGCAAAGCCGTCTGGAAAATCTACAGCAAACAGCGCCAGGGAGAAAATTGCGGGTGACCCTGATACGCCCGCCGGTTTTTTTCCACAAGCGCAGCCTTTCCAACGAAGCCACCCCTTCCCTGGCCCTGGCCTACATCACCGCCTATCTGCGGCACCACGGGTACGATCCCTGTTGGATTGATGCCATGGCCGAAGGGTTGAATGCAACCTGGGAGCTGAAAAATTATCCCGGATTTTTGGGACACGGCCTGACCATCGAGCAGATTCTGTCCCGTATTCCATCCGACAGCGAAGTCATCGGATTTCACGCCATGTTCTCTTCGGAGTGGCCCATGGTCCGGGATCTGATCATGGCGGTGCGGGAAAAATTTCCCCATGCCCTGTTCGTCGCTGGCGGAGAACATCTGACCGCCTTGACGGAATATTCCCTGCGGGATTGCCCCGCCCTGGATATCGGCGCCCGGGGAGAAGGGGAACATCGCCTGTTGGAAATCCTCGAAACCGTCGCCCGGGGGGGGCGGTTGAACACAGTTGACGGCATCGGTTACCTGGATGAAACCGGCGCCTACCGGGAAACCAACGGCCTGCCCCGAATCCGCAACATTTCGGAACTGCCCTGGCCCTACTGGCCTCCAGGCTACATGGAGGCTTTTTGGAAATCCGGCAAATCCTACGGGCCCCAATCCGCACGCGACATGCCCATGCTTTGGACCCGTGGGTGCCCGTTCCGCTGCTCATTCTGCTCCAACCCCAACATGTGGACCTCCCGTTATGCCATGCGGGAGGTGGACGATGTCATCGCCGAAATTAAATATTATGTCGATCAGTATGATATCACCACTATACAACTTTATGATTTGACTGCTATTGTCAAAAAAAAATGGATCGTGGAACTTCTCGAAAAAATGTTGGCGCAAGGCGTTCGGGTCCATCTGGCCTTTCCAGCCGGGACGCGGAGCGAAGTCCTGGATGACGAAGTTTTGGCCCTGCTGAAAAAAGCCGGCACCACCTACATCAGCTACGCCCCGGAGAGCGGTTCGCCAGCGGTGTTGAAAATGGTTGGCAAACGCATCGATCTGGATGCCATTTTTCGTTCGATTGCCGCCGCTGTCCGGCATGGCCTGACCGTGCGCATCAACATGGTTCTGGGTTTCCCGGGGGAGACGCGCCGGGATGTGATGAAATCTTTGTGGTTCGGCTTGCGGTGCATGTACATCGGCGTCGATGAGATTCAGCCCTACATTTTCATGCCCTTTCCCGGCTCGGCCCTTTTTCGCCAACTGCTCTCCGCAGGGAAGATTCAACTGGGCGACCCCTATTTTTTGACCCTGAACACCCTGAATACCGACCTGACCAACCTCTCGCACCGCGTGTTTAACGAGCAGATGCGGCCTGGAGAGTTGACCTTTTACCGCCTGATCCTGACCCTGATTTCCTATTTTATCGGCTATCTTTTCCATCCCTCGCGCATCATCCGCACCATGCGCAACATTTTCAGTGAACACGATGCGGCCAATGTGTTTGAACATCGTTTGAAAGATGCCGTGCGACGTAAAAGAGTCGCTTCCTGAGCCTTTGTTGGGGCTTCGCCCTGAACCCCACCAGGAGGAAGGGCGCAGCCCTTCCTCCTGGACCTCCATCCCAGTTTTTCATTCGTCAGGCATTCATTCGACGCATGAGGTCATTCCCATGATTGAACAGCGCTCCAGCACCCTACCAAGATGGGCGGTCATTTTGATCCTCCTGGCGACCCTGTCCATCGCCCTGCGTTCGGTGCCGACTCTGTTCAATCTTCCCATCGAGGAAGATGGCTACATGGTCCTCACCAACGCCCGGCACATGGCCCAGGGAGATGGTGTAAGCTACGACGGACATTCACTCAACAACGGTTTCCAGCCCCTCTGGGTGTTCTTGAATGCCCCGGTTTATCGCCTGGTCCAGCTTGATCCGGAAAAGATGGTCCGGGCCACCTTTTTGTTGCACTGGTTGTTTTTTCTGGGCAGCGTCGTTCTGTTCGGCGCCATCACCCGGGATGCCATATCCTTGGAAAAAGCCGAACAGAAGCAACTGTTATTCTGGTTGGGCGCCCTGGTTTATGGTGGCGCCCTGGCCACCTGGCAGAAACAGTTCAATGGCCTGGAGACGAGTTGCGCCCTCTTCTTCTATGCCCTGGTTTGGCGCTACTACCAAAGCGGGCGCGCCGAAACCCGGCGGGGGGCCATCGGCCTGGGAGCCCTGCTGGGATTGCTGGTTCTGGCGCGTATCGACACCGTTTTTTTGGTCATTCTGTTGTCGATACAACGGTTGTTCATAAGCCGGGGTCAACCCCTGGCGGAACGCCTGGTCACCGCTGCGGCCATGGGCACCACGGCCTTTCTCGTCTCCCTCCCCTGGTGGGCCTACAACGTCATCCAGTTTGGACATTTGACGCCAACCAGTGGCCTGGGGTTGCAGGCTTGGGGATTTGTCCCGAAAAGGGTTTTTCATGGCGTCGACGCCGCCGCCACGATGCTGACGCCGCACTACTATGACGGCGACTTCATTAACCACTCCCTGTATGGGGGGCGGGTCATTCTGGGTGTGCGGATTGTGGTTGCTCTGCTGCTTCTGGTTTGGTTGTGGCGGCGGCGAGAGGCGTTGGGATGGCGTCAACTCCCGTCGATGCCCCGGGATGCGACAATCCGGCAAGCCACCAGACCGCAACGCACCCTGGAATTTGCCCTGGTTCTGGCAATATCCAATGTCGTGCTGTTGGTTTGGTATGTCGTCTCTTCCTGGGCCTGGTTTTTTTATGAACGCTATCTCACCCCCTGGATGCTTCTGGTTACGCCTGCCTATGCCCTTGTGCTCTTCGAGTATACCAGGCGCTGGCGTTGGCTCCCGGCTGTTGGCGCCATTCTCCTGGCTGTTCCGATCACTTTGGTCTCCATTGCCACGCACTTTGACGGCCATCTCAAAAAGAACATCATGTTGAGCGACCTGCTCCCCCTGGTCAAAAAAAGTGTCCCGGATGCCGATTGGATTGCCATCTCCCAATCCGGTACGGTGGGCTATTTCCGGGATCGTGTCGTCAATCTGGCCGGGGTGTCCAATATGGCGGTCATCCCCTTCCAGGATCACATGTGGGACTACCTGGATCGGGAGGGGATCAACTGGCTTTGCGATTGGCCGAGTATTGTCGAGCCCTTCCTGGGCAGCAAAATTCAGGATGGCACCTGGATTCTGGTCGATCAGCGCGATGTCGAAGGCGGTGATTTTCAGTTTCAGCTTTATCGGCGACGTGTTCCCATAGCTCGGAATCTCCCTCCCCGGTAAGGTCGTGGCTCAACCGTGTTGATTTGATGTGTAGAAATGCTCCAATGCTCCGGGAATAGCCAAGCCATGAATCGGGATCCAGGGGGTTGGCTCCCTGGCTTTGTCCAGGGCAGCGCCATGGTGATGAGGTTCGGGGCGAAGCCCTGACAAAGTCCTTCATTTCCAATCTCTTCTTGAAAGAGTACGGAATAGTCACGAAAAGTGAACACTTCAAATCATGTCGGTTGGTCCAGTAGGGTCAGACTTGATTGCGGATGCATGGTGGTGTCAACTCTTGACCTATGTATGGTCGACGCGAGAGTGGGTTTCCTTCCCTGCAAAACCGATTAGGCCTACATAGGACACCACCCGGAAATCAGGCCGCCAAGCCATTTCGCGAACTGCGAAAGTTGAGGTGAATAGTTGCGAAGAAAGTTCTGTTTAAGATTTTAAAGTAGAGAGTAAATGTTAACTGGAAAAATAAAGATCAACCGGAAAATAATAGTGGCAATTTTTGCAAATATGAGGGGTATCACCATTCGTAAATCGTCGCATGAATCGACCGGACTGCTTTGAATTATATATTTCAGTCAATGCGTTATCGTTGATGTTTCCTATCAATAATTCATTTTGTTTTACTATATTACTAAAGCGGCAACCACAAATTTCAACCTTGCCATCATGCAGTAATTTTAAATTGAAAGTGCCATAGCAGGGTATCTTTCTGCTGTCATAAATACGGTTCAGCCTCATTTCAGGTGGCAGATCGCTTTGTTTGATCATGCCTCCCCATGAGTCATAAAAGGGGGTAAAGCCCACTTCGACTGCCTGTTTTCCGGATGCTTTGTCGGCACAGCGCAAAAAGGGTTTGATCCGGCTGATAAAGTCGGGGCGTTGCAGGTTGACGTGTTTGGGGGTGTCGCTGCGGATCAGAAACATGATACCGACGCGGTGCCCCGATTGCTCATTGGCCATCAACAACTGGTCGATTCCGCGCATCAATTTGGGATAGGAGCGGTTGCGATAAATCCGCATGTACTCATCTGGATCAAAACCGGACATGGAAATGCTCATGGAGGTGATGCCCGAGCGAAGCAATCTATTGACATCGGTCTTTTCCAGCAGGATGCCGTTGGTGATGAAGTGTATGTTTTCAAAATTTAAATGACTGGCCCACTCCAGTCTCTGCAAACAATGACGATCAACCAGATTTTCCCCCACCAGGGGGCTGAAGACGAGACGTTTTCCCCCCATGGCCTTGTATTGGGTGAGGGCCTTCGTAAAAACTGTATCGGACATGGTGGCGTGGGGTCGCTGCTGATATTGGTAGCCACAAAAGATGCAATTGGCATTGCAGATGTTGGTCAACTCAATATCCAGCTGTTGCAGAGGAAATTTTTCCCATCGCTGCAACTCCGCTTCCCGCATGCGGGGCCGAAGATGCATGGCCAGGTTGGTTTTATGCCAGATCAAAAATTGATGGGCCAGGCATAAAAAATCCAAAAAATTTGGAAATTTGGCCGAAAGAAAAGATTTTAAATAATCTCTGATCATGCCCACGGTGATGCTATCTCCTGCAAGAAAAACTTTGACATGGTGTAACGATTCACCACCCGGCAACGAATCGGGTTTCAGAGGGCTGACTCCCTGGCAGATTCAGGACAGCGTCCTGGTGGATTCGGGGCGAAGCCCTGATAAAAGCTTTCATATGCGGGCTTTTCTTGAAAAGGTGGTGAATAGTTGCTTGACATGAAAGATTTCAAGGTTGAACGATCTCGGCATGACAGATCAGCGGATATGTGCTTGGACCCCCGCCACGGTGTTTTTCAACAACATGGCAATGGTCATGGGCCCTACACCGCCCGGAACCGGGGTTATGGCCGCCGCACGGGAGTGGGCCGAGGCAAAATCCACATCGCCGCAGAGTTGCCCCTCGGGAGTGCGGTTCATGCCCACATCGATGACCACAACCCCCTCCTTGAGCCATGTGCCTGGGATCAGGTGCGCCTGACCCACGGCAGCCACCAGAATGTCCGCCTGCCGGACAATGGCAGCCAGATCAGGTGTGCGTGAGTGGCATATCGTCACCGTGGCGTGGGCTGCCAGGAGCATCATGGCTACAGGTTTGCCAACGATGTTGGAACGACCTACGACAACGGCATGTCTGCCTGCGGGGTCCAACCCACTGACTCGCAATAATTCCATGATTCCCCATGGGGTGCAGGGACGGAAAAGCGGATTGCCGGTCACCAGGCGCCCCACGTTGAAAGGGTGAAACCCGTCGGCATCCTTGTTGGGGGAGATGTGTTCCAACACAACCTGCGACCGAATCTGCCGGGGAAGGGGGAGTTGGACCAAAATGCCATGTACCGCTGGATCCTGGTTGAGTCGGTCGATCAGCTCCAACAACTCCCCTTCGTGGGTTCCAGCCACCAGTTCGTGGGAGAATGAGCGGATGCCTACCTCTTCGCAAGCGCGCTTCTTGTTGCGTACATAAACCAGCGAGGCTGGGTCATGGCCTACCAAAACCACGGCCAAACCGGGTTGTACCCTGTGGCGTTGTTGCAGAAGGTCGATCTCCTTTTTTAAATCCTCCCGGATTTGCCGGGCGATCTCCTTGCCATCGATGATTGTTGCCATGCCAAAGTTTCCTCAAAAAAAAACGATTGAAAAAAAGAGGGGGTCTGGGGGATTCATCCCCCAGCGGGGTTTGGGGCAGCGCCCCAGAAAAAATCGGGGGCAGTGCCCTTGATTTAGAACAACCCCAGAAGGGCAAGCCCTTCCAAGGTTGCCTTTCCAAGGTTGCCCTTTTGGGGTTGCTGCCTATTGTAGCCATTTGCCGTCCAATGCGGGGAACGCCTGCGTAAAACCGTTGAAAAGGTCGGTCAGCAG
>JADGBZ010000118.1 GCA_015231175.1 Magnetococcales bacterium
TTCTGGCGCGTCTTTTTGCGCCAGAAGGCGGACGTATTGCAGATTTTTAAAGAAGATGAACGCATGGCAGGTTTTTAAAGAAGATGAACGCATGGCAGGTTTTTAAAAAGGTGACTCTTCAGCACAGCCCTCTCCTCCTGCTCCTGGCGCTCGGCGGCGGCGGCAGATTTTTCGTGGTCATGTCCCAGAAGATGCAACACCCCATGCACCACCATGTGGGCCAGATGATCCTGGAGGGGTACGTCATACGCCGTGGCTTCCCGCAGCAACGTTTCGAAGGCCAGCACCACATCGCCAAGCGGACGCACGCGGGGCGGATGCGCCACGGTGAATTCATCCTCCAAAGCGAAGGAAAGAACGTTGGTGGGTTTGTCGATGCCGCGCCAAGTCCGGTTCATCTCCTGGATTGCGGCGTCCCCGGTCAAGAGCAGACTCACTTCCGGCGTCTGTTTGCCACCCGACACCCCTGTATGAGCCAAGGTGGCCACAACCGCCTGCCGGATCACCTTGACCAGCTGAGGCGTCCATCCCGGATGGTCCCGGGTCACACGGAGCCGTGGTGCAGGCATGACCAGCCTCAACCCGACCGGCTGCCAACGTGCGAAGGGGGCTTTTTGATCAAATCCGGGTAGGCAATGCGGTGGTGGTAAAAACCCAGAATGAGAACACGGCAAAAAGCCTCTTCGATGGTGGCAATCTCGCTCAAGGTCAACCTGCACTCATCCAACTGCTTATCGGCAATCTTGTTGTTGACGATGCGCTGCACAAGACTCTGAATCTTGGCCGGTGAAGGGTTTTTCAGCGCACGTGCCGCAGCCTCCACCGAATCGGCCAACATCAAAATGCCGGATTCGCGGGTTTGGGGTTTGGGTCCAGGATAGCGGTATTCGGACTCGGGAATCGTCTCCCCCCGCCGGCTGGCCTCCCGCATGGCCTTGTTGTAGAAAAACTGTAGCAAAGAGTTCCCCTGATGGGTGGTGATCGCCTCCAGGATGGGCGCCCCCAACTGATACTCCCTGGCCATCTCCACCCCATCCTTGACATGCGCCATGATGATCTTGGCCGACATGGAAGGGGAAAGGTTGTCGTGCCGGTTTTCTCCGGATTGGTTTTCGACAAAGTAGTGGGGTTTCGACAGCTTGCCAATGTCATGATACAGGGCCATGACCCGGGCCATGAGAGGATTGGCATGGATTGCCTCGGCAGCGGCCTCGGCCAGGTTGCCCATCATCACGGAGTGATGGTAGGTTCCCGGCGTCCGCAGCGAAAGTCGCTTCAAAAGCGGGTGATCCCCGGAGGCCAACTCCAGCAACCGCGAATCCGTGGTCAGGTTGAAAATCCACTCCAGAGTGGGGATCAGAGCCAACCCAAGCAGGCCAACCAGCAACCCACCGGCCATGGCCACGCTCATGCCGCTCAACCAGGTCCAGTTGAGCATGTTGCCCGAAACGGCCTCTACCAAAGGCATGGTGACAGCCTGCGCAAACCCAATGCGAAAACCGGCGCCCAAAACATCGAAGCGGCGCCGACAACTTCTCAGGCTGAAGGCGCCAACCATGGAACCGATGAAAAAATAGATGAACAGGGTCAATCCGCCATTGGCGGCCAAGGCGGAGAGAAAAGACAACAGCGCCCCGACAATCAAGGCCCCCCCCGGCAGGGAAGCCCGCGCACCGATGATCAGGGAGGTCAAAGCCGACCCCAGAGCAACAGGCGGCAGGTAGTAGACAATGGTGGGATACCAGTGGAACAACTCCGCCAACCCCTGGCCTACATAGAGCGTCAGGTTGCACAACACCGCGCTGACGAACAAAATGGTTCCCAGGATGTACAAGGTTTTTTTGTCACGCGGAAACACAGGGGAGGTCTGCAACAAAAACCAGCGACCAAGCCAAAGAAAAATGGCCAGGGTCGCCGCCAGCCCGATGGAACGGAACAAGGTGATGCCGACCCAATGCCCCCGGTTGAGAGCCTCTATCTTGCGCCGCGCCCCCTCGCTGACCAACTCCCCTTCACGCACCACCATCTCACCCCGACGTGCGCGAAAAAAGGCCTTCTCGACAGAGTCTTTTGCCCGTTGCCGACGCAGCTTGGTCTCCGCCAGATTCAAAACAAAATTGGGCCGTATCTGCGCCCGGGTTTCGTTGATGATCCACTCCCTTAATACGCGCGGCAGTTCGTTGAGGTTTTCGTTCGCACTGCGCACCAGCAGTTGCCGCATACCGTCAATATCTGTTAAACCATTGATATCATTTAATCTTTGCTCAGAATTCCGCGAAATGGAACGCCGAACATAGGTGCCCTTTTCCAGATCCCGCAACACCTCCGGTCCGCTGACCACCCGCTGATTGGCCAAAGGCACCAACCAATTTTCGATGATGCGGATCAGATCGGCATAGGGATGGGGAAGCATGGGCGAAACGGGCAACCCGCTTTTGGCCACCACATCCTTGCGCTCGGTCTGGGAGGTCGCCCGCACCGGCACATCCTTGGTCTCAGCATCCGTGGCACCCCCTGGTCCGGCATGGGGCTTGATATCTTCCTTGCGTTGACTGTCCGATGGCGGATCCTTCCCCGGCGCAGGAGCGGACGCAGGAAGCTCCCTGGGAATCGGTTTGGGCACCACAGGCAGGAGAGTGTCCAGACCCGTCGTATCGTGCGGAGAGACAACAGGAACCGAAGCAGCAGGAGACGGAAACTGGGCAGCAGCCAGCAAAGCCTTGTAGGCATTGACCGGGATAAGATCACCCAGACGCTGCGAAAAAGCCTCGCGGGTGGGAACCGTCTCTTCGTTGTTGGCCCCATGACCCGCACGCAGCGACTCACCCAGCCAAGTCAGGGACTCTCGCAAATAGTTGACGACCGAATCCATCATGCCATCATCCCAGTCGTAGACCGGGGGTACGGTCAGGGCAGCCTCCTCCTGGCGCCGCAACGTGGAGACCGTGTCTTCAATCAGAATATCCCGATCCGCCTTGACATCGATGCGGGATATCTCGCCCACTTCCGGAAGATAGAGCGGCTTGAAGACCATGGGTGAATAGACCACGGTCAACAATCCCACCAGGCCGGCAAACAAGGCAAAATCGATCGTCGGCGACAGCTGCAACCACGCCAGAAGCGCCCGCACCTGGGGATTGCGCACACGGAACAAGGGGGGAAGTTTTTTTTCAGGCAGCGCTGCCGCACCCGCCGGAACCGCTCCGGAAGGCTGTCTGGATCCGCTGTTTTTACGACCGTTGGCCATCGGCTTCCTCGTAAGCCCGAACGATTCTCCGCACAAGAGGGTGGCGCACCACATCCCGATCCGTAAAGTGGATCATGCCGATGCCATCCACATGGGACAATATTTTCATGGCGTGAACAAGACCCGAACCACGCCCGGCAGGCAAGTCAACCTGGGTGGCATCGCCACACACCACGGCACGCGACGTCTGTCCCAGACGGGTCAGGAACATTTTCATTTGTTCAGGGGTGGTGTTTTGCGCTTCATCGAGGATGATGAATGCCTCCTCCAGAGTGCGGCCACGCATATAGGCCAGCGGGGCAATTTCGAGCAAGTTCTGGTCCAGCATCTTCTCCACCTTTTCGTATCCCAGCATATCATGCAGGGCATCGTAAAGGGGACGCAAATAGGGATCCACCTTGGCCTGGAGATCTCCTGGCAAAAATCCGAGCCGTTCGCCAGCCTCCACGGCAGGCCGGGTCAGGACGATACGTGCCACACGCCCTTCCAGGCAGGCCTGCACCGCTACCGCCACCGCCACATAGGTCTTGCCCGTCCCAGCCGGACCCGTGGCAAAGGTCAGATCGGTGTGCCAAAGGGTTTCGATGTAGGCAGCCTGCCGGGCATTGCGCGGATGAATCAACCGACGCGGCGTATGCACAGCGACATCGGGGGAGAAAAGCCTCGTCGGGGAGACATCTTCCAGCAAAGCCCGCGCCCCATCAGCCACACGCTGCGGATCCACAACCTCCCCCTGCTCCAACAGAGCATACAACCGATGTAACAAATCCCGTACCACCTCGACCCGGCCCTGTCGGGCCGTAATGGCCACGGAGTTGCCACGCGGGTGCAAGGTGACACACAATTGTTCTTCCAGCAAATGCAAATGCGCATCACACTCCCCAAACAATCGCATGGCCAGTTGATTGTCAGGAAAGGTGATCAGCTCAGTCTGGACTTTCTCTTCCATCGGGTGGCATCACCAGGCGGGTTTTTCAGGTTATGGGACGACCCTTGAGCGAATGGGGCATCCCTTCCGTGATCTCGACCTGGAGCATGCGTCCGATCCATGCCGCAGGTCCGGGAATGTTGACCCGGCGAAAATCGGCGGTTCGCCCCGTCACCTCACCCTCCCGCCGCTTGGAAACACCCTCCACAAGGAGCTGCACAACCCGGCCAACCTGACGCTGGTTCCCAGCCAGTTGTTCGGCATCGAGCCGGGCCTGCAAAAATTCCAGACGCTTGGCGCTCACCTCTTCCGGAATGTGCTGGGGCAAGGTCGCCGCAGACGTTCCCGGGCGGGGAGAAAACTTGAACGAATAGGCATGGGCAAATCCCACCTGTTCCACCAGGTCGAGCGTTTGTTGAAAGTCGGCATCGCTCTCTCCGGGAAAACCGACAATAAAATCCGAGGCCAAAGCCATATCCGGCACGGCACGACGCAACTTTCCAACCCAGGCAAGATATTCGGCTACAGTATGCCCGCGTCCCATGCGCGTCAAAACGCGATCCGAACCACTCTGGATGGGCAAATGAAGGTAGGGACACAACTGCGGCACCTGGGCGAAAACCTCAACCAGGGCATCCGTCATATCCGCCGGATGGGATGTCACAAACCGCAAACGTTTCACACCCTCCACCTGGGCGACCCGGCGGATCAATGCCGCCAGATCATGGGTTCTCCCGTGCCGATCCGCTCCCTGATAGGCATTGACGTTCTGACCCAGAAGCGTGATCTCCACCACCCCCTGGCTTGCCAGATCCGTCACCTCCGCCAAAACCTCTTCCACTCCCCGGCTCCACTCCCGGCCACGGGTGGTTGGCACCACACAATAGGCGCAAAACCGATCACAACCCTCCTGGATGGTGACGGAGGCGACCACCCCATGGGACCGAACCATGGGCAGGACATCAAACTTGGACTCCGTGGCCGGATCCGTGGCACAAATCCGCTGTTCCCCCCGGGAAAGGCGCTCCAGAAAAAGCGGCAGGCGGTGGTAGTTCTGTGGTCCGAATACCAGATCCACGAAGGGGGCACGCCGGAAAATGGCCGCCCCTTCCGCCTGGCCAACACACCCCCCAACCGCAAAACGCACCGGACGCCCCCGCAGCCCCTTGTGCAGACGCCCCAGTTCGGAAAACAGCTTCTCTCCGGCCTTCTCCCGAATGTGGCAGGTGTTGAAAATGATCAGATCCGCCTGCTCCGGATCCGCCACCACCTGCCAGTTTCGTCCCACTTCCAACACGTCCGCCATGCGCGACGCATCGTAGGCATTCATCTGGCAGCCAAAGGTCTTGATGTGGACACGCTGCAAACCAGAACACCCCGTATGGCAGAAAGGTGCGGTGCGGCTGCAAACCCAACAGACCTTGGGTGCAGCCAGGTTATGTTTGCGGGCCGTCCGGCTGGAGAGCCTTCAGGCGCGCCATCAACTCCGGAACCACATGCGCTGGCACAAAGGGCCGAACATCCCCCCCCATCACGGCAATCTCCTTGACCAGCCGCGAAGAGATGAAAATGGTGGACTCCCCAGCCATGAGAAACACCGTCTCGACATCGCCAGCCAGTTTGCGATTCATGCTGGCCATCTGGAACTCGTACTCAAAATCGGAAACAGCCCGCAAACCACGCAAAATGACGCCGGCGCCGATCCGGTTGGCGTATTCCACCAACAACCCCTGCATCCGGCACACCTCCACATGGGGCAGATGCCGGATGCTGTCGCGAATCTGCGCCATGCGCTCTTCGCCCGTGAAAAGGGTTTTTTTGCTGTGGTTGCTGGCCACCGCAACGATGAGCCGGTCAAACAAGGCCGCCCCGCGCGTAATGACATCCACATGGCCCAAGGTAACCGGATCAAACGTCCCCGGATAGACTGCGATTCGTTTCATTGTTGGCGTTCAACCAGCGTCGTTGTCAATGTTGACGAGGGAGTCCACTGGAACAGCGTCACCCCCGTACCACCGTAACGCCGCTGTTTCCACATATGCAAGCCACAACACTCGGGCAGGACATCGATCTCGGCAGCATGTTCGACAATGACCACCGCATCCGGCTGCAGCAACCGTGACCACACCACCTTCTGCAAGGCCGCCGCAGCCAGCCCCTCCCCGTAGGGGGGATCCATGAACACCAAATCAAACCGGGAGACATCCACAGACCCGGACCCTCCTCCGTATGCCTCTGGGGCAAAAACCGAGGCGCGAATCACCTGGCCCCGCTCCCCCAGCCCGCTTCGCTCCAAATTGCCACGAATCAACTGGACCAAATCCGGCTCCTTTTCCACAAACACAGCCGTCGCCGCCCCCCGGCTCAACGCCTCTATTCCCAACAAACCGCTGCCGGCAAAGAGATCCAAAACCCGGCATCCCGATAATTGACCCTGTACCATATTGAGCATGGCCTGACGCACACGCTCACCGGTAGGACGCACTCGCAGCCCTTCGGGAGTGGTCAGCCGCCGCCCGCACAACGTCCCTCCCGAGATTCGTACCATGCCGCCAACAAACCCATGCCATGCCAGCCACGCCAGCCACGCCAGCCACGCCAGCCACGCCAGCCACGCCAGCCACGCCAGCCACG
>JADGBZ010000119.1 GCA_015231175.1 Magnetococcales bacterium
GCCCTTCCTCCTGGACCTCCATCCCAGTCTTTTAAACGTTTTTTTGTCGGGGCTTCGCCCCCTTTTTTTTCCTACCAGATCGACCTGTTTGCAGCCGGGTGGTTTTTATGCACCGGCAAGGTCAAAATGGCCTCCAGGCCCCGTTCTTCACCGTTTTGCAAAACCAACTCGCCACCGTGCGCCTGGGCAATGTTGCGAGCGATCGACAGTCCCAATCCGGTGCCGCCGCTGCGCCGGTTGCGTGATCCTTCCAGGCGCACGAAGGGCTCGAAAACCCGGGCAAGATCCCTCTCGGGGATACCGGGTCCATCGTCGGATACGGTGATGCGCAGTGTGTCGCCGGTGAAGATGGCCCGCAGCCGCGCCCTTTGTCCATAACTGACCGCATTGGCCACCAGGTTGTCCAGGCACCGCTTCAAGCTTTTGGGTTTGATGGTGACAGGGGGCAGGGGTTCGCTGAGGACGGTGACATCACGCCCCATCTCTTCCTGTTCGGCCTGGATGGTCTCCAGCATGGCCAGCACGTCGACCATCTCGAAGGTTTCACTTCCCTCCATGCCGCGAATGAAAGCCAGGGCCGATGCGGCCATCTCCTCCATTTCCTCCAGGTCATGCAGGGTTTTTTCCTTGATCTGCCCCTCATCCATCATCTCGGTGCGCAGACGCATCCGGGTGATCGGGGTTTTGAGGTCATGGGAGAGCGCCGCCAAAAGTTGGGTCCGCTCCTGGACATAGCGCAGCAAACGCCCCTGCATGGTATTGAAGGCGTGCGCCGCCTGTTTCAACTCACGGGATCCCACCTCGGCCAGGGGGGGATTGCGGATATCGCGACCCAGGGCCTCGGCAGCTTCGGCCAGCAAGGTCAAAGGCCGGGTGGCCAGGCGCACCGCCAGAAGTGAGATGAAGATCAATCCTGCCAGAAGAATCGATAACGGCAGCAGCAGTTGTTTGGGCCAGTCGAAAATTTCACCGGGCAGACGGTTGTGAAACACCGCCCAGGTTCCATCCTGGAAGCGCACCCGGATGCGAAAAGATGTTCCCCGGGGGAGCAGGGATTGGCTTTTTTCATCCGATGGGGGGAGGGGGGCATAGTGGGTTACAGTGTTGCCGGCGTGGCTTGGCGCCTCAGGACGATGGGGTTGCCCAACGGTCGGGACTCCGGTTTTTCCTGGTGGCGAGGGGCTGGGAGGATAGGCGGATCCGACCGGGGCTCCTCCGCCGTATGCAGAGCCTTGTCCCTGTCCACCGGGAGGAAAACCGGCAACGCCACTGCCGGTTCCCGGCATGCCCGGAGGATAAACTCCATACCCATGGGGGGCTCCCGGTAGCGTTACGGCGGGGTAGCCGACTGAACCGAATCCCGGTCCCAATCCGGGTGGACCCGGTGGATATCCACCGGGACCAAACCCCATTCCTGCCATGATGGCCGGGTAATTTCCGGGGATCGATCCTCCCGCCGGGTAGGATCCGGGTGGTGAAGAGTAGGATGGTACGAAGGGTGTGGCGACGCCGGAAACGACGGGATTCGGTCCACCACTGTTTCCATCCATCGGAATGGAGGCTCCCTCTCCAGATTCAGTCCCGCCTTCGGGATCTTTGTCCAACACCGGGGACTCTCTGCCCGCATTCGCATTTGTATTCGCATTCGCATCCGCATCCACGGCCACGGTCGTGACACGAATCAACCACCGGCTGTTCAGGTAGCGTTCCAGAAGCGCCTGAACGAATGACGATTGCCGGTCTTTGCTCTCCAACTCCGCATGGACCGGCTCGTTTTCGCTGAATTGGATGGTTTGCAGAGGGGTTTTCAAGACGGCGGCGACACGTTGTCGCTCTGTGCCGGTCATGGGATCCAGCAACTGGATGACATCGGCGATGCGCTGGGCAGTTTGCAGACTGCCCGCTGTGTAAAGGGCTTGATCCCGGTCATAAAAATGGATGGCGGCACTGGCCAGCAGGGCCAGGGTCATGCCACCGGCCAAAACGAGCATGAGGCGACCGAAGAGCCCTCCGGGCAATATCCGGCACAAAAACCGGATCAGGGCATTCATGGGAGCATGTCCACCTTGGCGGACATCATGTATCCGTGCCCGCGCACGGTACGGATGATGACCGGATCCTTGCTCTCCTCCTGCAAACGCTTGCGCAAACGTCCGATCTGGACATCGATACCCCTTTCAAACGGACTCGATTCCCGCCCGGCGTAAAGTTCCATGATGCGGTCGCGATCCAGCACCTCACCGGCGTGGCTCAAAAAGATGCGCAACAGGTTGTACTCTTTGCGGCTCAGGGGGACCACCACATCATCTGGTGATTTGAGTTGCCGGGTCGGAATATCCAAAACCCAACCTGCAAAACCGATACGGCGCGCCACCACCTCCTTGCCAACCATGGGCGCTGCCCGTGCGCGGCGCAGCACGCTCTTGATCCGAGCCAGCAACTCCCGCGGATTGAATGGCTTGGGCACATAATCGTCGGCTCCCATCTCCAGGCCGACGATGCGGTCCGTCTCTTCCGCACGGGCCGTCAACATGATCACCGGCAAATTGGCCGTCGCCGGATCCGCCCGCAGGTTGCGGCACAGGGTCAGGCCATCTTCTCCGGGCAGCATCAGGTCCAGAATGACCATATCGACCTGCTCCCTGGACAGTTCCGCACGCAGTTGGGAGCCGTCGGCCAGGGTTCGACATGCATAGCCGTTTTTCAGCAGATAGTCCCGCAACAACTCCCGGGTCTCTTCATCGTCCTCCACGATCAGGATTCGATCCCGTTCCGTCATGGCGCACCCCAAAAAACGATTGAAAAAAAAGAGGGGGTCTGGGGGATTCATCCCCCAGTGGGGTCTGGGGCAACGCCCCAGCAGGGGTCTGGGGCAACGCCCCAGCAGGGGTCTGGGGCAACGCCCCAGTCGGATTTTTCCTCTCCCGACAGCCTCTCACATTCGCACGGACACGATCAAGAATTCCCATCTCGGGAGCCAGGGCAATTGCATTTGAAAGAGCTTGCCGCTCGATCCCTGTTTTTGCAAACCTGCAATGCATCCGCCTTCTGGCGCAAAAAGACGCGCCAGAAGGCGGACCAAGGCCCGCCCCTTGGGCCTTTTTTGCAAAAAGCGCAAAAAAGGGCTGGGAGAAGAGGGGCGACCAAAAACAAAACGGGGCGCTGCCCCGGACCCCGCAAGGGCGCTGCCCTTGATTCGCCAGGTAGCCAGTCCCCTGGACCCCAATTCCAATACAAATGCGCTTGCTCTGTCTCGGGAGCCAGGCAAGCGCATTTGACATGGTCTCACGGCTACGAGTTGGCGTGACGCGGCGTGGCATAACACACCTGGTTGCGTCCCCCCCGTTTGGCTTCATACAGCGCTTCGTCGGCTGCCTTGAGCAGGGCTTCGCCGTTGGCAGCTTCGGTCAGCGGGAGAGTGGCCACGCCGATGCTGATGGTGACCTTCAGGTTATCCACATCCATGAGTTCCACCCGTTCCCGCAGGCGTTCGGCGACCAGCAATGCACCCTCCTTTCCCGTACTGGGCATGATGACACAAAACTCTTCGCCACCAAAACGGCAAGGAAAATCCAGGGCGCGGAAAAGGTTGCTCATTTCACGCCCGATGGCCTGCAACACCCGGTCACCCTGGTCATGGCCATGGCGGTCGTTGAATTTTTTGAAGTGATCGACATCGAACAACAACACCGCCAGTTCCAGGTTGTAACGCTGTGCCCGATCAAACTCATCCGTCAAAACCTCATCCAGACGCCGGCGATTCAACAATCCGGTCAAACCGTCCGTGTAGGAGAGTTGCCGGAGCTTCTCTTCGAGGCGTTTTTCGCCGGTCACATCCCGCAGCAAGGCAGCGGATCCGACGGGGCGGTCATCGTTGGCGCGAATGGTGGCGGCGTAAACCTGGAGAACCCGATTGTTATAAACAACTGTTTCTGGCATAGTCTTGTCGTGACTGGCCAGCAGACCCTCCATGTAGGTGGGGTCGTCGAGGAGATTGACAAAACTCTGGCTGGAAATTTCTTCGGACGACTTGTTCAACAACCGTTCGGCAGCCGGATTGACCAGGACGACCTGTCCGGACTGGTCGGTCACCACGATCCCTTCGCGGGCGCTCAGGATGATGGTTGCCAGCTTGTCCCGTTCGGTTTGCAGGCCGTTGTGGGATCTCACCACCTCAGCGCTCATGGCGTTGAAGCTGTAGGCCATGCGGATGAACTCCTGACTTCCCAAAACCGGCACCTGCTGTGTCAGTTCGCCGGCAGCAATCCGCTCCATGGCCTGGGTGATGTGTCCGATGGGCATCACCACCAGATGGTGGACGGAAAGGTAGACCATGCCGAGTATGAAGATCATGCCGAGGCCGAAGACGACCAAGGTCCGCGAACGGGCATGGTGGATCTCCGTTTCGACCGAAGCCAGGGAGGTGGTCAGCTTGACCACGCCGCGCAACGCTTCGTTGCGGTCATGGCAAGCGTGGCAATCTTCCTGGTTGGGGATGGGAGAGTAGACGGTTAAAATAGACTCTTCTCCCGCAACCTGGGAAAAATCGAACATCTCCTGTTTGGTACGCAGCAATTCGGCCAGGATGCCGGTTGGGATTTTAATCCTGTTGTCCACATTTTTTTCCAGGCGCCGGGGAAAGGAGTCGCCTCCCAGGTAACGATTGACGCTGTCGATTGTGACGTTGTCCCGAAAGGCGGAACGTCCATCCAGGCGCAGGATTTGAAAATCGAGAATGTTGGGCACCTTGCGGATGTGATCCACATAATCGTGGGCAATCTGGGCGTTGCCCGAGAGCATGGTCGTCTGCAACCCCTGGCTGGCGGAGAGGGCGATCAGCCCCATGGTCCGTTTGCCTTGTTCCATGATTGCGGCATCATCCTGGTGGAAGTAGAACATGGTCATGCCGCCGAATCCCAGCAGCACGGAAAGTCCTGTGATCACCAAGATCCGCATGCCGATGCGGGTAAACCAACCAGCGTTTTTGTTTTGCAGATTATTCATGGTTCATCCATAGTCTGTTGGAGCCGGTTTCTGTTTTATGAGCCGGCTTTGCGTAGGTGGTGGAAACTTTCCACCGTCCCGGTATACCTGGACCGAACCCTTGCAATCCAGAGAAAAAAAGGTTAATGACCCCCGGGTAGCCCCAGCTTCTCATTCTAGCCGGGTTATGTCACTGCTGTGTGGCAGAAACGGCCCTTTTTTGTAACATTTTGTATGTTGACGAGGTTGATAAACTTGCCTGCACCCAGAGGAAAACCCCGAACTCACCCCTCCAGAAGGGGTAAGGTTTCGACCGCCCAGATGGAGGTGGATGCGCGCAACCTTCTTTGTCCGCTGCCGGTTTTGCGGGTGGCATCGGCCATGGAGGAGATGCCGGTCGGGTCGGTCTTGAAAGTGCGTGCGACGGATCCTGGCCTGAGCCGGGATCTTCCCGCCTGGTGTACCGTCAATGGTCACCGGTTGTTGCAGTTTGATCGCCAGGGCGCGGAGTGGGTTGGATTCGTTCGCAAGGGAACGGGGGATCCGGAGCCCAACGAAAAACAACCAGTTTAGGGAGCGTGGTCTCCATGGCCCTTCGCATCTGGTGCGCGGTGACGGCGCACGGCTTTGGGCATTTTTCCCAGATGGTTCCCATCCTTCGGGAACTTGCCCGTCAGAGGCCGGATCTGGAGCTGCATCTGGTGGGTTCCCTGGCTTCGGACGTGATCGAGCGTAATCTGGGAATTCCCTGCACCCGGGATCCGCAGGCCCGGGATGTGGGTCTGGTCCAGCATGATCCCCTGCAAGTGGATCTTCCGGCCACAGCGGTCGCCCTTGATCGTATTCACACGCCATGGCCGGCGCTTTTGCAGGCGGAAAAGCAGGCCATGTCTGCTTGGGCGCCGCACCTGGTTTTGGCCGATGTGCCCTATCTGCCGTTGGCGGCGGCAGCCGGGTTGGGTATTCCCAGCGTGGCTGTGGCCTCACTCTCCTGGGATTTGGTGTTGGCGGCCTATTTTCCTCTGGAGGAGCCGCGTCATCGCCGTTGGTGGACCGACATGCGTCAGGCTTATGCCCAGACCACATTGGCTTTGCTGCCGACGCCGGCTCTTCTGGATGGCCCTTTTCCCAGATACCGTATCATTCCCCCCTTGATCGAGCCTGGCGTTGCCATGCCGGATCGGTTGCGTCGAGACCTGCATCTCGCCACCACGGATGACCGTCCCCTGGCGCTGGTCACGTTGGGGGGCATCCCCGGGAGTGATTTTCCTTTTGCCACCATGGCCAGCCACAAGGAATGGATCTGGATTTTGGATTTTGACGCTCCTCTGCTGGCTGACAATCTGGTCAATTGGCGAAATGCGTCCGGTGATTGGCTGTTTCGCGACCTGATAGCCTCCGTGGATGCTGTGGTGGGCAAGCCCGGCTATGGCATGTCCGTGGAGGCTGTGGCGCATGGCGTTCCATTTTTGTATGTGCGCCGCTATACCTTTCCTGACGAAGAGAGCATTTGTCCGTGGCTGGACCAGCACGCCCGGGCGCGGGAGATTTCCATGGAGACCTTCCGTTCCGGCGCCTGGGAACAACCTCTGCGGGAACTCATGGCGCGTCCGCGTCCCTCACCCCCTCCCCTCAACGGGGCGCAGGTGGCTGTGGAACATATTTTGGATATCGTTCGATCATAACCATTCAGCATCTGCAACCATTCACCACCCTTGCAAGAAAAGCCTGGACATGAAAGCCTTTGTCAGGGCT
>JADGBZ010000120.1 GCA_015231175.1 Magnetococcales bacterium
TGGACCCCGATTCATGGCTTGCCTGCACATCAAATCAACACGGTTGAGCCACTAGATAGTTCCGGATCCAATCGAGCACAAAACGGGCGACCGCATCGTAGGAGCACTCCTGGGCGATGGCCTGTGGATCACCCGATGGGCGGCGGTCAAAGCAGGCGCGCAACTCTTCCTCCGTCCGAAAGTAGAGCAGTTCATTCTCCCAATGGGGCTTGGGAACGACGTGCCGCTCGTCGAAAACAACCGGAATGCAGCCACAGGCGGCGCATTCAGCCAATCTTTGCGTGCGAATGGCATGGGTCGTCACGGAGAGGGCATAACGGGCCTGATTGTACACCCGGGCAACGGCCTCCCCGTGCGCCAACTCACCGTGAAAATAAGAAGCGATGAGGGGATTTTTTTCCCAGTGGCGGCCATGGATTTCGACCTGCCAATCCAACTCGGAGGCCATGGCACACAGCCACTCAAGGCAGACTTCGCGGACGATGCCAACTCCCAGGTTATCGTAAACTTTCATGAAATCCAGATCTTTTTTTTTTGCCAATGCCAGACAATACTCCCGGTCCAGGCTCTTTTCCTGAAGAAAATGTTCCCGCATCTCCGCGATAACCCCCCTGAGGAAGGGAGAAGGCGGTTTGCCACCGTCGATGGTCTCCAGGATGTGACTACCCACAAAAACAATTTTTCGGCGCTCTGCGAGGGGGATGACCGAACGAAACAGCTCCAGATCGACACAAAACTCCTGCCGAAAGATGTGCCGGGCGCCACTTTTGCGCAAGTATTCATCATAGGCCGGCAGGATGGAAAGCGCCAAATCCCTGGGCCGCCAGGGCAGTTGTTGACCACTGCGGATGGCGTCCATGGGATCCTGCCACCAGGAAACGTGGAACGTATCGTCGTGGATATATTTGTTGTTCAGATGATTGATATCGAACACGACATGTGGCTTGAAACGTTCTCTTTCGCGCAGGACATCCAAAGAGGTGAGAACTTGCAGATCGTTTTCATCAATTTGCAGAAACACCTGGCACCCCTGTCTGGAAAATGCCTTGGCAAGAAATTTGGAGGAGTATTGCATGACCGTCGTAAAACGAGATGCCTGAAAATAGACCCTGAGCGGGATTTCTTCAGTAAAGACAGGAGCGGTTGTCAAGATTTTGTTCACCAACCGGATGGATTCATCATTTTTTTTCCGGGGAACAAAGTCAAGAAGAGAACATATCTTAAAGGCCTTCACTATTTGGTCAGGATCACGCTTGTCAAAATCCACAGCAGTCGGCAGGCGCAAAGGATGGGTCAAAAAGAAATCCAGTATTTGATCGATAGGAACGGAAAACAGGGTCTCTGGATCATCGGCCAGCCGGTCTCCAGAGTGATAACAAATCTGCCGAACATCCCAGTGCAAAAAAAGTTTGTATGTGGATGAACGCCTCGCAATCTGGCGGGCCCGGCTGGAATCGACAAAAAAGGTATCTTCAACTCGCGCAGGGGACTCCCCGTGCTGATGGGAATCCCCACCCTGAAGCAGGTCCAGACAGATCAGATGGAAACGCAATTTATGTTCGTTCGTACTGGGGGATACAGTGCGGCAGATATCCGCCAGGGATTGATGGATGCCCGGAACCAACGGGCTCAAGCCCAAGGCTGTCACCAACAGTTTGAATGCGGATTGATGATCTCCACACGCACGCAATGCCTGGGCGACAGCTTGCAGGATTTCCACATTCTTCGGTTGCAGACGCACCGCTTCCAGCAACTCGCGCATAGCAGGCACCTTGTCACCCTGCCTCAGCAGTTGTTGTCCCCGGAGCACACACGCCTCGACGATCGGGGTCAACCCTCTCTCTTGGTCGATTGTCGATTCACTCACGCCTGTTACCCTTCAGTAAGCCAACCCCGATGACGCCAACGTGGCCGCCATCCCCCGGCAAAGATTGCACCGTTGCCCTACCTCTTCAGGAGGTGCGCGAGGCGCGAATGGCCGCTGAGATGCGGGTTGGAAGATTGAAGTTGACGGGTAAGGCCCGGGCGTGTGCTGATCGCACCGGCCTTGCGTTCCTTGGCAGCGATGGTACGCGGATCCCACTCATCCGCCATCCCTCTACCCAGCACCGAAGCCGCCAGGGATTGTGCCGTACCATGGTTTGGACCACCCTGGCGTTCGGCTTCATCCGTATCCCGGACGCCCGACCCGTCGGTACGAGTGGCTTGGCGAAGGTTGGCAGATGATGCGACACGCGCCACAGATTCCTGGTCACCTCTGGCAACCTGGTTTTGTCTGGCACGACTCCAGGCAGCTTCGGTTTGGCCTGCCGAATCAACCTCTCCCACTCTCCCTCCAGACCTGCCAACACCAGCCTCTCCGGTCAGGGCGTCGATGGCAACAGCTGTCGAGCTGCGCTCGCGGGTGGCCATGTTGGCTGGGTCACCACCCACTTCGTCAACCCCGTTGGACATGTTCAAAGCCTGATTGACATCAGCAATGGAAGAGACCTCACCAGCCGGATCGGCATCCCGCCCTCCGGCAGTTGTGGACCCTTCCGTGGTACGCGACTGCACCGGCATGGCGCCTTCGTGCTGCACCCGGGTGATCAACCGTGTGCCACTGGTGTCTTGCGACACGCCCCCCCCGCCTCCATCCATATCCTGGCGTGTGGTCGCAATGAGTTGCGTCCCGCTGATGTTTTGGCTCAGGCGCACCGACGGTCCGCTGTCGGAACGCCAGGTGGTCAACAGTTCCGTGCCACTTGTGGATATGGAGGGGCCATCATGTCGACCTGTGGCAGCGGAGCCATCCTGGGTGTTACCCCGGCCCTGGGCCCTGTTCAAGGCAACCTCCATCAAACTTTGTTTGACCACAAACCGGGGTGACTCCCCCTGGCCTGTCTTGTGTCCGGCGTGTGTTCCATCCATGCCGGGGGTCGAGTTGGCAACCGTCAATTGGAAGTTGCCGGAGGCTGAAAGGCCGGTACCATCCGTCGCTGTGACGGTGATGGTGTAGACACCGGCATCGTTGCGGGTGGCATAGCCCGAGAAGGAGAGTTTGTCAGGGTCGAAAGTCAGCCACTGGGGCATCCCCGAGGTGGTATACGTCACCGGGGAGCCGGGGGTGAGCACATCCTTGAACGGGTCCGTCGTCAAGCTGAAGTTGATCGGGCTCCGATCGGATGCAGTGGTATCGGCTGGCGTTCCCTCGTGGGCCGTATCGTGCAGGGGGTCCACGGTCACCTTGACGGTGGCAACGCCATACCGACCATCGGGCGTCCGCGCCATATACGAGAATTGGTCGGTGCCACTGAACCCGGCATGGGGTTGGTAAACAAAATAGCCATCCTCCCGATAAGTGACGGTACCATGCGTCGCACCCGAGAAGCCGGCCACTTTCATGGCGGGATTGTGGCCATCTTTGGCCAGGTAGCCTGGATCGGTATCGTTGGCCAAAACGTTGGCTATGGTGATGGGTTCGTTCTCCCGGGTGGTCACGGCATCGTCATGGATCTGCAAGAGGCCGGCATTGCCGGATGTGGCCGTGGCCGGCGTCACATCGATGGTCACTTCGCCCTGGTCGATTCGGTTGCCGCCATCGCTCAGGGTATAGGTAAACTTGTCCTGGCCGGTGTAGTTGGCCTCGGGCCGATAGGTAAACGTGCCATCGGCGTTGTAGAGCACTTGGCCATGTGCCGCCCGAGTGAAACCGATGATTTGCAGGTCGGGGTTATGCCCGTCGTTGGCGGCATAACGTGCATCCCAGTCATTGGCAAGAGGGTTGCCGATGGTAACAGACTGTTCTTGCTGGGTAGTCACACGGTCTGCCCCGGCGTGCAACCCGTCGACAGCCGGATTGACCACCACGGAAACAACCGCCGTGGTCGCATGCCCGGCAGCATCCTCGATGGTGTAACTGAAACGATCCAAGCCGGTAAAGTGGTGGTTCGGGATGTAGGTGAATGTGCTGTCGGGATTCAGGATGACCTGACCATGCATCCCCTGGGTGAATTCGGAGAGGGTCAGGACGTTGTTGTCAGGGTTCACATCGTTGCCCAACAAATCGGAGCCCGTGGCAATATCCAGGGGGGTATCTTCGGTTGTGGTCAGGGCATCCATGCCAGCGGTGGGCGCATCTGACATAGTACGCACGGTCATGGTGACGGTTGCGGCACTCCAAAGGGGACCAAGGTTTGCCTGATCGTTGATCTGGATGGACAAAACATCCTGGCCGTTCCAGTCTGCCTGGCCCTGGTAGACCAGGCTGGCCAGGGCGGCATTCAAGTCTGTGGTCGTGCCTTCAAACCGCATGGCGGATTGGCCGTTGCCGCCCAGGGTGAAGGTCAACCCATCCGTATGAGTCAGGGTGATATGACCATGAAAATCGGCCAGGGTGACCGACAGGCGATCAGTTGGCGCGGCATCGACATCCGCAATGCGGATCCCCGCGATGGAAGTGGCGTGGTCCTCATCGGTGGTTTGGGCGTCCGGAACCGTGATGGTCGGCGCATCGTTGACGGGTGACATCTGCACATGCACCGTGACCTGCCCGGAAGATGCGCCGCCCATGTCGGAAACTTCCGCAATGAAACGATCCTGCGACGCCTCCGATCCGTCGTTCCGATAGACGATCCGTCCGGCTGTCAGGTCGGCCTGGGTAAAGCGGCTGCCTACTCCAAGGGCCACCCCATCCCGCAGGAGTTGGCCATGCCCGGGCAATTGGGTCAGGGTCACCAGCACAGCATCGGGCGTGTTGTCAGGGTCCGACAGGCCCAGGGCGGTACCATCCAGAACCCCCGTGGATCCCTCGACCACCGTGAACGCATCGGGCGTGCTCACGGTGGGCGCGTTGTCAACGGCGGTCACATGCAGGAGACTCAAGGATGGCTCGCTCTCCGAAACCCCATCCCGCACCACAAACCGAAGGGTGCGGTCAGCCCCGGTCGCCGTCGGATCCTGACCCAGATGGGCAAAGGTCACCTGCCGCAGGGCCGCCTGATAGTTGGCGACGGTGTCCGCGCCGGTCAGGGTCAAGGCACCACTGGCCGCGTCCCAATGACCGGAAATGTTTCCCTCCGGAGCAAAACTCAAAACATCTTTGCCGCTCTGATAATTGCCCACGATGGTCACTGTGGCGCCTATCATGACCTCACCGCTGTCCACATCGACCAGAGCCAGATCAGGCGCCACGGGCGTGACAGGCCCGCTCTCCAGATAGGCAGCCGCTTCCTGCACGGTCACATCGGGCAGGTCGTTGACAGCGGTGACGGTGATGGAGGCTGTATCGCTCGTCGTGCTGAAGGCCGTGGTTCCCCCGCTGGCGACCGTATCCACCTTGTTGCCCGCCACGCCGGACGTTTGATCCCAGGCCTGGTAGGTGAAGGTGGCACTGTCGGCGTTCTTTCCATCCGGAACAAAGCGGACATTGTCGGTGCTGCGCAACAGCAAGGCCGAACTCGCCGACACCACGCCGACATCCGTCCAACCCGCGCCGGTATTGTACTGCCAGACACCTTGGCCCGAGGTCAGAGAGGTGATCGCCATACCTTGTACGGCGCCGGTATCCACATCGGTCACCGAGGCACCCAACAGGCTGGCGACCGTATCGCCCGCGTTGGCCGTATCATCTTCGGTCATGGTCGTCAGCGACGGCGCAGTTGCGACCATGAGCGGCGCGTCGTTGACCGCCGCGACCGCAAGGGTGGCGGTATCGCTTGCCGTGCCGAAGGCCGTGGTTCCCCCACTGACCGTCACATCCACCTTGCTCCCTGCCGCACCGGAGGTTTGATCCCAGGCCTGGTAGGTGAAGGTGGCGCTGTCGGCATTCAGGCCATCCGGGACAAAGCGGATGCTGTCCGCGCCGCGCAGCAGGAGGGCCGAAGCAGTTGAAACCGCACCCACATCACTCCACCCGGCGCCGGTGTTGTACTGCCAGACGCCACGCCCGGAGGTCAGGGAGGTGATGGCCACTCCCTGCGCGGCGCCGGCATCGACATCGGTCACCGAGGCGCCCAGCAGATTGTCTATCGTATCACCCGGGTTGGTCGCGGCATCTTCGGCGATGGTCGTCAACAACGGGGATGCCGCAGTCAGTACCGGGGCATCGTTGACGGCGGTAACCGTGATCGTGGCCGTATCGCTTCCCGTGCTGATGGATGTCGTTCCACCGCTGGCTGTGGCATCCACCTTGCTCCCCGCCGCCCCGGAGATCTGATCCCAGGCCTGGTAGGTGAAAGAGGCTGTTTCGGCGTTCTCCCCATCTGGAACGAAACGGAGGCTGTCGGTGCTGCGCAACAACAGGGCCGACGTTGCCGAAACCACGCCGATATCCGTCCAACCAGCGCCTATGTTGTACTGCCAAACACCGTTGCCGGAGACCAAGGCGGTGATGGCCATGCCCTGAACAGCCCCGGTGTCCACATCGGTCATCGAAGCGCCCAACAGGCTGGCGACGGTATCCCCGGCATGACCTGTCGTATCCTCCGTCACGGAGGTCAAAGTCGGGGCGATGGCTGCCAGAATCGGGGCATCGTTGACATCCATGACGGTGACGGTGGCCGTGTCGCTCACCGTGCTGAAAGCCGTGGTCCCACCATGCACGGAGGCATCCACCTTACTGCCGGCTGCACCGGAGGTTTGATCCCAGGCCTGGAAGGTCAAGGTGGCGCTGTCCGCATTCTGGCCATCCGGGATAAAGCGGATGCGGTCGGCGCTGCGCAACAACAAAGCCGAGGTCGCCGACACCACACCCAC
>JADGBZ010000121.1 GCA_015231175.1 Magnetococcales bacterium
GAAAAACTGGGATGGAGGTCCAGGAGGAAGGGCTGCGCCCTTCCTCCTGGTGGGGCTCGGGGCAAAGCCCCGACGGTGCCGCATGGTTGCAACAAAACAACTCCTCAGCGCCTGGACGTTCAGGGTTCAGATACGTTCAGGGTTCAGATACGTTCAGGGGTTCACACCCTGCTCCCGCACAAACTGGTGGATTCTCTCCACGATATAGTCAATGTGAACGTCCTGGAGGCCCGGATAGGTGCCCACCCAGAATGCGCGGTGCATGATGGCGTCGGTATGTTCGAGCGACCCCACCACACGGTGCGGACGCCCGATCATGTAGGGCTGACGCAGCAGGTTGCCACCAAACAACAAACGGAAACCAATACGGCTCGCATCAAGAAACCGCAACAACGCAGCTCGTTCGAACGGCATTTCTTCCCGCAGCATCAGGAGAAAGCCAAACCAGGCGGGATCGGAACCGGGTGTGGGCTCCGGCAACACGAACACACTTTCCAGATCGGCCAAACCTTCCCGCAAACGGCGGAAATTGTGTTTGCGTCGCTGGATGAATTCGGGCAAACGCTGCAACTGGGCCACCCCGACGGAAGCCTGCATGTCGGTGATTTTCAGGTTGTAGCCCAGATGGGAGTAGATGTACTTGTGGTCATACCCGTGGGGCAACTCCCCCAATTGCCAATCGAAACGGCGTTTGCAGGTGTTGTCGCGTCCCGGCGGGCAAAAGCAGGAGCGGCCCCAGTCGCGAATCGATTCCATGGCCTGATTGAGGGCGCCATTGTCGGAAAAAACCGCCCCCCCTTCCCCCATGGTGATGTGGTGGGCGGGATAAAAACTGAGCGTTCCCACATCGCCAAAGGTTCCCACCAGACGCCCTTGGTAGGTCGAACCCAATGCGTCACAACAATCCTCGATCAAACGCAGACCGTGTTTTTGCGCAACCCTGGTTACCTGTTCCAGATTGAACGGGTTTCCCAAGGTGTGGGCCACCATGATGGCCCGGGTGCGGGGGCCCACCGCCTCGTCCAACAGCGTTACATCGATGTTGTAATCCGGCAGGGAGAGATCCAAAAATACCGGGGTCAAACCATGGATCAGGATGGGATTCAAGGTGGTAGGAAACCCCGCTGCCACCGTGATCACCTCGTCACCCGGTCGCAGGGCAGACTCTCCCCAGGCCTGGGACGAGGTCATGGCCGCCATCGCTACCAGATTGGCAGATGAGCCCGAATTGACGGTCAGCACATGCCTGTTGGCCAAAAAAGCTCCCAACTCCTGCTCAAACCGGGCATTGAAACGGCCCGTCGTGAGCCAAAAGTCCAGGGATGACTCCACCAACGTTTGCAACTCTTCGGCTCCAAACACCCTTCCAGAGACAGGAACCGGCGAAACACCAGGAACAAACGGCACAGCAGCGTGCCGTGCCGCATGAAACCGGGCCACCAGCGTGGAAATTTCCTGACGCAATGGATCGGGTTGATCACTGGACATGGTCTATTCTCCTGCACAGAGTAACAATTCGGTATCCGACTACGAAAAAAACCGTCACGATTCGTAACTATTCACCACCCGGCCAAGAAGCGGGGTCCAGGGGGCTGGCTCCCTGGCAGGTCCAGGACGGAGTCCTGGTGGGGTTCGGGGCGAAGCCCTGACAAAGGCTTTCCTGTCCAGGCTTTTCTTGGAAGCGGGGTCCAGGGGGCTGGCTCCCTGGCAGGTCCAGGACGGAGTCCTGGTGGGGTTCGGGGCGAAGCCCTGACAAAGGCTTTCCTGTCCAGGCTGTTTTTGAAAGAGTGGTGAATTGTTGCACATAATTTTTCATATCGAACTGTTTCTTGCGGTGACATGGGCGCAAGTTCGTTGCCAATGATCAGCCAAGGTGACCAACAACGCCTCGGCGGAGGGGTGGGGTGCCACAAGATGCACCGGAATGTGCCGCCGCTGCAATACGGTCGCAGTGACGGGACTCAAGGCGGCGATCAGGGTGTGTTGCCACCAGGGCATGGCGGGTGAGGGGAGAGCGTCCAGAAAGGATTCGGCGGAACGGCCACTGAAGAAGGAAATGGCGCTCACTTCTCGCCGATGCAAAGCTGTCAAGACCGGTTCCGGCAGTTGGGTGATGGGCATGGCACGATAGGCGACGACCAACTCGACACGACAGCCACCTGCCTCCAGAATATGCACGAGGGTCTCCTGGCCCGACTCTGCCCGCAAAAACAGAAACAGGGTTCCTGGCCCATGCCGTGACAAAATGAATTGGGCCAATGCCTGGGCATCACCGGGCTGAGTGGGGATTGTGGCGGGGCACCCCCCCTGGTGCAAGAGGGCGGCGGTCTTGGCGCCAACCGCATAGAGGGGTGGGTGGGCGCTTCCGGCTGGCAACGCATCGAGCAGTGCGCGAGCGCCGTGGGCGCTGGTGAGAATGATGCCGGCATAGGTATCCAGTCGGGCCATGGCTGCATGGAAAGGCACGGGATCGGCAGGCGGGCCCATGACCAGGGCCGGCGCCACAAGGGGATGTCCACCTGCCCGACGGACCAGGTCGGCTGTTTGTTCCGCTTCGGGTTGGGGACGGGTGATCAGGATGGTGCGCCCGGCCAGGTTGGGTGATCTCATGATGAAAGGGATTTGATGGCAGGAATGGGGGCTATGGATGGCACGACAGGCACGGGTGACACGAGATCGACTCTCCCCCCCGAAGGCGCCGTGATCTGAAGTTCCTGAAGGATCTTTCGCGCCCCGCGCCCCAGGAGTTCCTGGGCCAGGGCAACCCCAAGGGCTTCCGGGTCTGTTGCCGATCCCTGGCGGCGACCACGAATCATGGGAGATCCCGTGACGCCGGCCACGATTCCTTCCAGGGTCAACGTTTGCCCATCCAGCCGGGCATGCCCCCCGATGGGTACCTGGCATCCACCTTCCAGGGTGGCCAGAAAGGCCCGTTCTGCCCGTACACACAGTTGCGTGGGCAGGTGATTCAGGGGTTCCAGAAGGGTGGCCACGTGAGGATCGTCGTCACGCATCTCCATGCCGATGGCCCCCTGACCAATGGCCGAGACCATGCGCTCGGAGTCCAGATACTCCACCACGTAGCGGGTCATTTGCAATCGTTCGACCCCGGCGGCTGCCAGGATGATGGCGTCGTACTCACCAGCCACCATCTTTTCGATGCGGGTATTGATGTTGCCCCGCAGCGGCAACACGTTCAGGTCGGGCCGCAAGGCCAGCAATTGGCTGCACCGCCGCAGGGAGGATGAGCCAACCCGGGCTTTTTGTGGCAGCATCGCCAGCCCGGCATGATGCACCGACAACACCACGTCGCGTGGATCGGCCCGCTCCAGAATGGAACCCAATGTGAGCCCCGGCGGAAACCGTGCGGGAACGTCTTTCATGGAGTGAACGGCCAGATCGGCCCGGCCATCCAACAGGGCTTCTTCCAGTTCCTTGACGAACAGCCCTTTTCCCCCCACCTTGGCCAGGGGCACGTCGAGGATTTTGTCGCCCGTGGTCTTGATGGAGACCAGTTCCACCGTCAGGGCAGGGCGATGTGCCAGGATGCGATCCCGGACCAGGCGGGCCTGCCAGAGAGCCAGGGCGCTGCCCCGTGTGCCGATACGCAAAAGAGACTTTTTCACCGAGGATGTTCCTTCGTCAAATTGTAACTATTCACCACCCGGCAACGAATCGGGGTCCAGGGGGCTGGCTCCCTGGCAGGTCCAGGACGGAGTCCTGGTGGGGTTCGGGGCGAAGCCCTGACAAAGGCTTTCATGTCCAAGCTTTTCTTGCAAGGGTGGTGAGTCGTTACGTCAAACTTCAATTGTTCCCTGCGACGGTGCCAGCATAAGGGGAGAGTGTCGAACAGACAAGAGCATGCGCATTCTGGGTATTGAATCAAGTTGTGACGAAACCGCCGCCGCCGTGCTGGAAGGGGATGGCCGGGCGTTTGCCATTCTTGCCAACGTTGTGCATGGGCAATTGGATATTCACGCTGATTTTGGCGGTGTTGTTCCGGAGTTGGCGAGCCGTGCCCATATTCGCAACATCGGGCCTGTGGTTGCGACGGCTTTGGCACAGGCGCGTGTGTCGGAAGGGTCTCTGGATGGCATCGCTGTGACGGTTGGTCCTGGTCTGGTAGGTGCTCTGCTGGTGGGTGTTGCCATGGCTCGGGGGATGGCTATGGCCTTGGGGCGTCCTCTGCTCGCCATTCACCACATGGAGGGCCATTTGATGAGTCCATTTCTTGCCGGGGTGACCGACTTTGCCTTTCCGTTTGTTGCGTTGTTGGTGTCGGGTGGACACACCCTTCTGGTTCATGCCCTGGATTTTGCGCGTTACCAGGTGTTGGGCCAGACCCGCGACGACTCTGTGGGCGAAGCCTTTGACAAGGGGGCGCGCATGCTGGGTTTGACCTACCCGGGTGGTCCGGCGATTGCCCAACTGGCCTTGCACGGCAATCCACACGCCTTTGCCTTCCCCCGTGCCATGTTGGACCGTACCCGCCACGATTTTTCCTATTCGGGTCTTAAAACGGCCTTGCGCACCTTTCTGGAGCGTGAGGGGGCGGGGGAGGTGGGGTCGATACGACAGCAGGATATTGCGGCATCCTTTCAAGAGGCTTTGATCGAACCCCTGGTGATCAAGTCTCTGGCGGCCTGCCGGACTGTGGGTGCGCAGCGTCTGGTGGTGGCTGGTGGTGTGGGCGCCAATCAACGTTTGCGGGAGCGTCTGACGCAAGCCGCAGAGGTTGCAGGCGTTCGCGTCTTGTTTCCCCCTGTTGGGCTCTGCACCGACAACGGGGCCATGATCGCCTGTGCGGGTTTGCGCCGTTTGGCTGCCGGCGCCCGAGGCGACACCCACTTGAATGCCAGACCACGTTGGTCTCTGGCGGAGTTGATGGCATGATGAACGCAGATCCACCCGTGTTGGTCTCTGGCGGAGTTGATGGCATGATGAACGCAGATCCATCCGTGGCTGTGGTGGGCGCCGGTTCCTGGGGCACCGCCCTGGCGGCCCTGTTGGCAGGCAAACTTCCCCAGGTGACTTTGTGGTGCCATGAACCGGAGGTCGCCGCAGGTATCAACCAGAACCGCCGCAATCCCCTCTTCCTTTCGGACATGCCCATACCCGATCCGGTCCGTGCGGTCACGGATCTGGGTGAGGTGGCGGCTCGTCATTCGATCCTCGTCATGGTGGCCCCGACCCAGGTGACGCGCCAGCTTTTGACCCTTCTGCAACCCCACCTGCACCCGGAGGCGGTCCTGGTTTGCGCCAGCAAGGGTATCGAGGAGTCCCATCTGCTGCTCACTTCGGAGCTTTACGCGGAGATTCTGGGCGAGGAGGTGGCGCAACGGGCCTGTTTTCTCTCCGGTCCCTCGTTTGCGCGCGAGGTGATGCTCGGTCACCCTGCCGCTGTCGTGGTGGCGGGGCGGGAAGCCTCTGTCGTCACGGCCATTCAGGAGCTTTTTTCCACTCCCCGTTTTCGCACCTACTCTTCGGACGATGTGGTTGGGGTCGAGTTGGGTGGTGCGTTGAAAAACGTCGTTTCCCTGGCTGCCGGCATCAGCGACGGCCTTGGATTTGGCCACAGCGCCCGGGCCGCACTGATCACCCGTGGTTTGGCGGAAATCATCCGTCTTGGCGTCCGACTGGGTGGCCGACCGGAGACTTTTTCCGGACTTTCGGGCTTGGGCGACCTGCTGCTGACCGCCACCTCGACCTTGTCCCGCAATCATGCCGTGGGGTACCGGTTGGGACAGGGTGAAACTCTCGCCGATATCCAGGCAGGCATGCGTGAGGTGGCGGAAGGGGTTCATACCACCCGGGCGGCCCGGCAACTTGCCGATCGACACCAGGTGGAGATGCCCATCACCCACGCCGTGCATGCCATTCTTTACGGGCAAAAATCGCCTCGTTCCGTGGTGGAAGATCTTATGGGTCGCCAACTCAAGCCCGAGGTTACGATTTTGCACATGTGACGATTGAGCACCCTTCCAAGAAAGGCTTGGATATGAAAGCCTTGGTCAGGGCTTCGCCCCGAACCGTGCGCCCGTGATGGCGCTTTATCAGCTCGGTGAAAGTCCGAGTCAGAGTATGCCATAACTCTGTAGT
>JADGBZ010000122.1 GCA_015231175.1 Magnetococcales bacterium
AAGGGCGCAGCCCTTCCTCCTGGACCTCCATCCCAGTCTTTCAATCGTTTTTTGGCAGTGTGTTGATTCTATGGCAACGGCGCTTTGCGCAGATGCCAATCCGTGACCTGCTGATAGGCGTGTCCGACCTGAAACACCACCTCCTCACCCAGGGGGGGACCGATCAGCTGCATGCCGATGGGGAGGGAGCTGTCGTCGAAGCCGCAGGGGATGGAGAGCCCTGGCAGGCCGGCCAGGTTGACGTTGATGGTGAAGATATCGGAGAGATACATGCGCACGGGATCATCGGTGCGTTCGCCCAGTTTGAAGGCGGTTTCGGGGGCGGTGGGGGTCAGGATGCAATCGACCTGCCGGAAGGCGGTTCGAAAATCCTCGGCGATCAGGCGGCGGACTTTTTGTGCCTTGCGGTAGTAGGCATCGTAGTAGCCTGAGGAGAGGACGTAAGTACCCAGCATGATGCGGCGTTTCACTTCGGCGCCGAACCCTTCGGCGCGGGTGCGGCGGTACATATCCGGGAGATCGGCGGGGTTGGTGCAGCGATGGCCAAATTTGACGCCATCGTAGCGGGCCAGATTGGAGGAGGCCTCTGCCGGGGCGATGATGTAATAGGTTGGAATGGCGTGTTCGGTATGGGGCAGGGAGATATCCACCAGGGTGGCTCCGGCGCACTGCAAAACCTCCTGGGCGACGGCGATGGCATTTTGGACCTGGGGATTCAGTCCCGCGCCGAAATATTCCCGAGGAATACCGATACGCAGCGAGCGGATATCCCGGGAGAGGGCATCGGCGTAGTTGGGAACGGGCTGGTCGATGCTGGTGGCGTCCAGGGGGTCATGACCGGCCATCACTTGCAACAGGGCTGCCGCATCTGCCACGGTTTGGGTCATGGGCCCTGCCTGATCCAGGGAGGAGGCGTAGGCGATCATGCCGTAGCGGGAGACCCGGCCATAGGTGGGTTTCAAGCCGGTGATGCCGGTGAGGGAGGCAGGTTGGCGGATGGATCCGCCGGTGTCGGTCCCCAGGGCGGCGATACACAACCCACCGGCGACCGCAGCCGCCGAACCGCCGGAGGAGCCACCCGGCGCCCGTTCTTGATTCCAGGGGTTGCGGCAGGGACCGAAACAGGAGGTCTCATTGGACGATCCCATGGCGAATTCGTCCATGTTGGTCTTGCCCAGGATGATGGCGCCCGCTGCCTGCAAACGATCGATGACCGTCGCGCTGTAGGGGGGAACGAAGTTGCGCAGGATCCGGGAGCAGCAGGTGGTCCGCAGTCCCTGGGTGCAAAAGAGATCCTTGATGGCCAGGGGGATGCCGGTCAGGGGGGTGACGCAATCATCGGCCTGCAAACGTCGATTGGCCTGGGCAGCGGCGGCCAGGGCGCCTGGGGCATCCAGGGTCACGAAGGCATTCAGCGCCGGATTGAGGGCCGCAATCCGGTCGAGACAGATTTGCGTCAATTCGACGGCGCTGATCTCCCGGCGCTTGAGACGGGCAGCGGCTTCGGTCAGGGTGAGGCGGAATGGTTCCACGGGGAGCCGCTCCATGTCATTCATTCGATGATTTTGGGAACCCGGAAAAATCCCTGGGGAGCAGGATCCGGGGCACAGGCCAGCAGTGTGTCACGCTGGTTGCCGTTGACGACACGATCAGGACGCTCTGGCATGGTCATCTCCACGGCATGGGACATGGGTGCGACGGAAGTGGTGTCCAGTTGGTCCAGGCGCTGCATCAATTGCAGGATGTTCGACAGTTGCCCGGCATAGAGGGTCACCTCCTGGTCAGGGATGGCCAGGCGGGCCAGGGTGGCGACATGAGACACGATTTCCGGGGTGATGGCCATGGGACATGAACGCTTGATGTGTTGAGTCGGCGGGGAACGGCTCCCTTCCGGGAAGTGTGTGAGGGTCCGCTGAAAAACGGTCGCATGCAAGGAAAAACATTTCCGAGCCTTTTTTGCGCCGTTTGCAAAAAAGGCCCAAGGGGCGGGCCATGGACCGCCTTCTGGCGCGTTTTTTTGCGCCAGAAGGCGGACGTATGACAGGTTTTTTCGTGGCCGGGTGGTGAATCGTGACACCTTTTCGTGGCCAGGCGAGTGATGCGGCAGCCCCTGGCAAAGGGATCATCGGATCATGGAGTAGGGGGTGGCCAGATCGGACGGATAGAGTCCTGATGTTGAACCGGGCCCGACGACGATGCCACCGCTGTTGTTGGCCCCCACGGGCATGACCTGGGCGCGGGGGAATCCGGGGCCGTAGTTGGCGTTGCCGACGACCAGAGGTCCGCCGCTTTCCGGCCCGCCGATGGCATAGGGAGCGGACATGCCACTCGGATCCTGATTGCTGTAGGCCGGGTAGTAGACCGATCCCATGCTGACGCTGCCTGTTGCGTTGGGACTGGACACACTGAGGGAACCGACGGTCATGGCATCGTCATCACGGACGTAGCCGGCGGTCTGGGGTGTCTGCATGGGGCGGGCCATGGGCACCGATGAGTAGATCACGGCTTGTGGCGGCTTATAGTACATCTGTGCTGGCTGGGTCTGGTAGCTTACCGCCGGGGAAGGGCCTACAGCCGGGTAAAGATAGGACTGCGGCGGCACATAGGTTTCGGGTCTGCCGGTATAATAGACGGTTTGGGCCTCCTGGCTGTTCGAGGCCACCGCTGCGGTTGCCAGGATGGCACCACCGAACAGGAGGGCTGCCGTGCCGGCATCGGCCTCCACCGGGGCAGGTTTGCCGAATCCGACGCTCGCCAACAGCACGGCTCCGATCAGCGTGGTTCCGACCCGTTTTTTGTTTGGCATCGTCGTCATCTCTCTCCCCCTTGTCCCTGTGTGCATGGGAAATGTTTCTTGTTTTGGCGCCAGCCAGTGCGAAATATTTGGCAAATAAGACTTTTTCAGCGATAGATAACCACGGTTTGTGGCATGATGAAACCTTCGGGTGCAGAAGGCTCTTCCCCTGTGAAGGTTGGTTGGACCCGCACCCGCGCCGGTGTGCTGCCCCCTGCTGCCACGGGAACAGGCGCCATGACGGCCTGTGGCACCATCACCTCGACCGGCGTCCGTCTGATGTAGGAGACCGGTTGCTGGGCATCGGATTCCACGGGTTGGCGATGCCATATGTCACCCACGGCGGGTGTTCGTTCCCACCAATGTTGCACCGGATTTTCGTAGCCGGTGTCGTAACGCCATGTTTTGACTTTAATCATGGTGTACCCGACATGGACGGCAGGCTGGGGGTTCCACTCGGCAAGCGCCGACCCGGCTGCCATTGCACAGGCCATGCTGCCGGTGAGAGCGGCCAGAATGCTGACCCGGTACGTTCTGTTGGTAAGGTGTTTCATGCCATTTTCCTCTTTCCCCAGCGGTCCAAGCGAGCCAACGAGGTGTTTTTCGGCTCTTGGCCCGGGTTGCATCAGTGATTTATTGTAACTGTTCGGCTCATTTTGTGTTGGTCTGCCCATGCTGCGGTTGAGTGCCAGTGGGTTTGGCCCCATTTTTACCAGCGACATCTTCCACCACCTCGACAGCATCATCCTTTTGTTTTTTGGCTTGGGGGGGTGGTTGATGGGAGGGAGGCTTGCCGGTGACAGGTTTGACCTTGGGTTGGTCAGCCACTGGAGTGGATGGGCTGGCTTGCTGGACAGATCCAGGAGCCACCTCTTCTTTTGGGGTGTGGGAGGTGGCAGTGGCCTGGGGAGCGGCAGGGGCATGCGCTGGCGCTGCGGATGGGAAGAGAGTGCCATCCGGGTCGGCGGCGCCAAAACCAAAAACGGCTGGCGGGGTGTTGCCATGTCGCTCTGCCGCAGGCGACGAGCCGCCCTGAACAGGCAAGGCCACATGCCCCGCCGACTGGGAAACGTTGCCCGGGAAACCGGGATCCGGCAAGTCACCCCCTGGTGCGTCCAGAGACTCCTCCTGAATCTCCCGAGGCTTGGGAACGCCACGGGTCGAGGAGGAGATGCCACGGGACAAGGAAACGCCGTAGTCGTCATCCGCCAGGTCGGTATCGAGTCCTCCAGACGGGAATGGATAGACCGGCGTTACCCTTTCCACGATGGGCAGCGCAGGCAATGGGCGCCAGACGCGCCGTGGCATCATGATCGTGTTGGGGGAGATCATGACGGGTTCGTTGCCGTCTTTTCCTCCTCCAGCCAACAACATGCCACCCTCCATGGTTGATGACGCCATGTTTGGGCATGGTTGCAACCCCACCGCGAGGCAGGGACGGGAGATGCGGGAGATGTGCTCCGGCGTCCATTTGGAAGATTCGGGAGGGCCACTCCTGTCACTCGGGGCATGTGAGCAGCCGAACAGCAGAGACAACCCGGCCATTCCAGCCGCCTTGCGCAGGAACGTCCATTTCCGGCCCTTGAACGTGGGTAGATGGTCCATGACGCCCTCCTGGATACGAGAGGTCGGAACGACCGCTCAACATGTTCCCTTCTATCGGCAATTTTGTCCCGGGCGTTGAGCCGAATATGTTTCGCTGGCGAGCGTGTGCATCGAAACCTTGATCAGAGGCACCTGGGGAGAGCTTGTTATGAACGGCATGAAAATTGCTTAATTATCGCCTGATTATCGCCTGTTTGCCAATCGTTTTTGTAACCGTTCACCACCCGGCCACGCATCGGGGTCCAGGGGGCTGGCTCCCTGGCAGGTCCAGGACAGAGTCCTGGTGGGGTTCGGGGCGAAGCCCTGACAAAGGCTTTTATATCCAGGCTTTTCTTGAGCTGGTGGGGTTCGGGACGAAGCCCTGACAAAGGCTTTCATATCCAGGCTTTTCTTGAGAGGGTGGGGTTACCAGCATTTTTTTCTCAAGTCATCCCCGGGAGCCACCGATAGGGAGATCAGGGGTTATGTTTGGGAGAGTTTGGACGCGGTTGTTGCGTTGGCCGACCGCTCCTGTTGGTGTGTACCGGATTTGAGACATCCGCAGAAGGAAGGACGTTATGCCGATTACAATCAACTCAAGCATTGTGGGTACTTTGACCCGTTCGCTTGGCAAATCGACCAAGTCTCTGAATACGAGCTTGCAGCGGTTGTCATCCGGGATCCGGGTCAACAATGCGGATGACGATCCGGGCGGATTGGGAGTTGTTTCAAACATGGCTGCGCAGATTCGCGCCGCCAACCGGGCCATTCGGAACACCAACGATGCCGTTTCCCTGACCCAGGTAGCCGACGATGCCCTGGCCGAGACCAACAACAATCTGCAACGGATGTTGGAGTTGGCGACAGCGGCCACCAGTTCCACCTATCTGACCGCCGACCGGGCCAACATGAACATCGAGTTCCAGTTGCTCGCAGCGGAGATTCTGCGCACCGCCCGTGGTGTGACGTATAACAACAAGAGCTTGTTGATGGGCAGCGTCGTCGGGTCGGTTTTCCAAGTGGGAACCTACAGCGGCACCGACAATGGCATCTCCCTGACCATCTACAGCGCAACTCCTTCCGGGATAGGGGTTTCCGGTTTTACCAGTCTTGGTGGAACGGATGGCACCTCGGCGTCGCTGGCGATTGTCCTGGTGGACTATGCCATTGCCAGCGTTGCGACGATCCGGGCCAGGATTGGCGCCGTGCAGAGTCGTTTGAATTCGGCTTTGGACAACGTGACCTCCTATTCCAACAACATGACCCAGGCGCTTTCCAATGCCCAGGATGCCGATGTTTCGCAGGAGACCAGCAACATGGCGCGCCAGACCATTCTTCAGCAGGTAGGGGCGGCTGTCATTGCCCAGGCCAATTTGCAAATGAAACAGGTGTTGACTCTGCTGGGTTGAGCGTTTGCGGTTCAGTCGGTCTTGGGGGGGCAGCGGGTTCGGATTGTTGTTGACGAATCGGGGTCCAGGGGGCTGGCTCCATGGCAGGGCCTGACAACCCGTTGAAGAACCCTGTCTCTACAGTTCCAGCAAAAAGGCCATGAAGACCACCAGCGAAAGGTTTGCGGCCCTCGGAACCACCATCAAAATGATGGACAGTGTGTCATGGCCATCGTAGGGCACTGAATGGTTGGCTCAATATGGACTCCGGGGGCTTATCGCACCAGAAGATCCAACAGAGAATGCAGCACCCGTTTGCCCCGCA
>JADGBZ010000123.1 GCA_015231175.1 Magnetococcales bacterium
CCCTTCCCGATCTTTCCAACGGATTGGATTGGCTGCGCAAGGCAGCCAAACAGGGTGATGTGGAGGGGATGGACGCTTTGGCCTGGTTTTTATTTCGCTTTTCAGGCTCGGAGTCCAACCCTCCGTGGGAAATGGAGGCTGTGTATTGGGCCAACATGGCTATAAGCAAGGATTACTGGCCAGCCATGAAGAGAATGGCTACATTCTACCAGGCAGGTTGGGGTGTACCCCGTGATTCCGATCAAGCAAAAACGTGGGAAGAAAAAGCACTCGCGGCAGGTGGCGCCAAGGCTGAGTTCGCTTTTTTTGTTGAATATAATCTTGGGAATATTTTTCCTCAAGATTTGCCAAAAGCATGGTTTCTGCTGAACGAGGCAGCAAAACATGGGCTGGCTGTCGCTCAATGGGCTCTTGGGTCAGAGTACTTGCAGGGAAAATATACAAAAAGAGGATATATAGAACCGGATTTTCTTATGGGACAATACTGGTTGGAAAAATCTGCGCACAATGGTATAGCAGCCAGTTCCAACCGATTAGGAGCCTTGTACGATACTGGACTTTATGGTTTTCCGGTTGACAAGGCCAAAGCATGGGAGTGGTGGGAGAAGGGTGTCGAGTTAGGGTATCGAAGATCTTATGTTAGTCTGGGAGGTCTTTATGTGAGTGGTGTTCCAGGCCATCCCAGGGATTTAGAAAAAGCGCGTGATCTGTTTCTTAAAGGGTTGGAAAAGGGGGATGTGCGCGCCTATGTTCAACTGGGGAGATTGTATTATGAAGAATTTTCAGATAAGGATGAACAGAATTCAAGGCAAGGTTTTGCCTGGTACCAGCAGGGTGCGGAAAAAGACGAAGAGGCTTTTGCCTTGACAGAGTACAAACGACTTTTTGGCCATGGCACAACCGCCGATCCAGACAAAGCCATGTCCCGGCTACGATCTGCCATTCAGCATGGCAACCGATTTGCTGCCGATATCTTGGGGAAATATTATTTTTGGGGTGAGGGATCTGCCGAAAATTTTCAAAAGGCCCGAGTCTGTTTTGTCAGGGGAGTTGATACCGATTACTCTGAAACAGCCTTTTGGGCAGCATTCATGCTGATTGCCGGTCTTGGCGGACCGCAAGATGTGACTTTGGCGGCTCATTTTGCTGATATTGCCCACGCGAAAGGCAGTATCACCACTCCTCTTCACTGCCTTGCCGGCGGACTTCATCTCGCCGGGTCGGATGGCGTGCCAGACCTGGAGTATGGCCTGGCGCTGCTCCAGAAAGGGGCCATGATCCCGACAACCTCCTGTGCCTGGTTGTTGGGAGAGGGGTATCGGCAGGGGCGGTATGGTTTGCCGGTGGACCTGGCCCTGGCGAACCACTGGTATGAACAGGCAGCGACCCATGAGGATGTCGAATCCATGTTGCGGTTGGGCTTGCTTGCCGCCGGGTTGGCGGGAGGGGCCAGGGAGTCATGGATGAACCCTGCCGAGGCGGTCAGGTGGTGGCAAAAGGCCGGCGAAAAGGGCTCCCCGCCAGCCGCTTTTTTGCTGGGTATCCTGCATGCCAAAGGATTGGGGACACCACAAAACCTCGACCTGGCGCGCCGCTGGCTGCATGCGGCCCAACAACAGGGTGTGGAACGCGCCGGTCACCTTCTGGCCCTCATCGACAGCACACCCGAGAGCCTGGACGACCAGACGGAGATGGCCGCCTATGTGAGCGCCCTGCCCGCATCCCTGGCCCCGCCGACCATTCCGGAGGAACTCTCTTTCTTTCCCACACCCGATCTGCCTGGCTTGCCGGAGGGGTTCTGGCCCCGTTTGCTGGTGGATTTGCAGTTGGCACGCCAGGGAACATCCCGTTATTGATGACTTGTTCCCTAACCTGAAAGAGTGAACCTGAAGGAGCACGGCCCCATGCGTCACGACTGGATGTTTCTGGCCCAGGTGATGGTTTTTTTCCTTTGGTTGCTGCCCGCCGGTGGCTTTGCCGCAGCGGATGAACACCCCGAATTTTTGAAAGTCGGGGGGGAAAAAATCCTTTTTGCAGAGGCCAGACAGCGTGCCGAGTCCGGTGACCCCAAGGCCCAGGTGGCCATGGGCAGGTATCTTATAACAGATGTCAAACCCCTTCCCGATCTTTCCAACGGATTGGATTGGCTGCGCAAGGCAGCCAAACAGGGCGATGGAGAGGCCATGGATCTTTTTGGCAGGCTTTTGTATTACTATTCAGAGTCAAAGCCAGACTCCTCCAGGATAGAGGAGGCTGTTCAATGGGTGTCCACGAGTGTCTCACTGGGCAATTGGTCTGCCATGGAGAGTTTGTCAACATTTTACTATGTGGGGTGGGGCGTTCCCAGGGATCTCACCCTGGCGAGTTACTGGGAAAAGGAGGCGTTGGAAAAAGGTGGAGCCAAGGCGGAATTCTCATTTTCCCTGGCCCATTTTTTTGGCAAAAGAGCATCTGAAGATATGGTGCTTTCACGACAGTTGCTGAGAAAGTCGGCGGAACACGGTTTTCCCCCTGCTCAGCACCTTCTTGGTGTTGATTACGCTGAAGGATTGTTTGTTAAACCTGATTTTAAGGAATCACGATTTTGGCTTGAGAAGGCAGCAGGACAAGGTTTAGCCGGGAGCGCCCATTCTTTAGGAAAAAATTATCGTCATGGGATCAATGGCTATCCGTATGACAAGGCCAAGGCGATCGAATGGTTCGAAAAAGCTGCCCAGTTGGGATATGGCGAATCGTTTGTCAGCCTGGGATATCTTTATCTGGATGATATTCCTGGGCATCCAAAAAACCCGGAAAAGGCCCTGGCCATGTTCCATAAAGGGTTGGAAAAGGGTGATTCAAGCGCTTATATGGCCCTGGGTGATTTTTATTTCAAGGGGGATGATGTTCAGGAAGATTTGTCCAAGGCATACCATTGGTTTCGGCAGGGCGCCGAGAAAGATCCGCGCAATACGGGAGCATTTGCCCGGGCTGAAGTCATGCGGATCTTTGGCATGGGAACATCAGCCGAGCCATCACTGGATTTTACCAAAATGAATGATGCCATTCAGCATGGCAATATGGATGCTGCTGCCATTCTGGGAAAGTTCTATCTGGCAGGTGTAGGTACGGACAAAAATTTTTACAAGGCCCGCAGGTGTCTTGTTGCCAGTGCTGCTGGCGGAAATAGTGAGGGAAAATTTTGGGCTGCATGGATTTCTGCCACAGGGTTGGGTGGCCCCCAGGATTTGGAACTCGCCGCCCATTGGGCTGAAAGAGTCAGTTCTACCTATGTGAGCATCAACCACTGCCTTGCGGGTGGATTCCTTCTCGCTGGAGTGGGTGTCGTGCCTGACCCGGAGCATGGCCTGGCGCTGCTCCAGAAAGGGGCCATGATCCCGACAACCTCCTGTGCCTGGTTGTTGGGAGAGGGGTATCGGCAGGGGCGGTATGGTTTGCCGGTGGATCTGGCCCTGGCGAACCACTGGTATGAACAGGCAGCGGCCCATGAGGATGTCGAATCCATGTTGCGGTTGGGCTTGCTTGCCGCCGGGTTGGCGGGAGGGGCCAGGGAGTCATTGATGGACCCTGCCGAGGCGGTCAGGTGGTGGCAAAAGGCCGGCGAAATGGGCTCCCCGCCAGCCGCCTTTTTGCTGGGTATCCTGCATGCCAAAGGGTTGGGAACACCACAAAACCTCGACCTGGCGCGCCGCTGGCTGCATGCAGCCCAACAACAGGGTGTGGAACGCGCCGGTCACCTTCTGGCCCTCATCGACAGCGCACCCGAGAGCCTGGACGCCCAGACGGAGATGGCCGCCTATGTAAGCGCCCTGCCCGCCTCCCTGGCCCCGCCGACCATTCCGGATGAACTCTCTTTACTTTCCCACACCCGATCTGCCTGGCTTGCCGGAGGGGTTCTGGCCACGTTTGCTGGTGGATTTACAGGTGGCACGCAAGGGAACATCCCGTCGTAACGATTCACCATCCCACCAATGATGGCCTTGATCATCGTTCATGTTCAGTACCTACTCACCACCCTTGCAGGAAAAGCCTGGACAGGAAAGCCTTTGTCAGGGCGCGACTATTCACCACCCTTGCAAGAAAAGCCTGGACAGGAAAGCCTTTGTCAGGGCTTCGCCCCGAACCCCACCAGGGCTCTGCCCTGGACCCGCCAGGGCTCTGCCCTGGACTAAGCCAGGGAGCCAGCCCCCTGGACCCCGATTCGTTGGCGGGTGGTGAATAGTTACCATGTTCAGGCTTTTCTTGGACCGAAGGATGACCTTTCCAAACTGTCCTCCCGGCGAGTGATCCTGCATATTTCCTGTGCCCGATAGGTTCCGTCCCGTCCCGGAGAGACAAAAAAGCTGATGATATCTCCCTGGTGCAGAATTTCGTCCGGATTGGCCAGCTCTGAAACATGTAAATATATGTTATTACGTCTACATTTTGCAAAACCATATCCCTTGTCGACGAAATAGGTGGTCACGACAGCCTGTTCGGTCTCGCCCATGACGAGATCCTCTCCGAGGATGAGGGAAGTGTCCGGAATCTGGACGCCGGGCAGGGTGAGGTCGGTGGCGGTCAAGCCTTCGGCGTCCGAGCCTGAGCTGATGGTGAACTCCACCATGTTGCCGACAATGACGGGCAGGTTTTGGAAGTGTCCTGGCAGGATGTGGAGGCGAATGGGGGCGTTATCGTGGTCACGGATGAGGACATAACCACTGTTGTCAGGTAGAAGAGACTCGACTTCACCCTGCATGCGGCTGCCCATGATCAAGACCGAACAAGCCTGAGGACGCCCTCCCTTGCCGGGTTGAACGGAAAACTGGACATGGTCGTGCTCTTTGAGAGAGAGCTGTGATATTACATATGTCATATGGACATAAATTTCCGCATATTGTTCGTGCTCGGTGTAAAACTGGATAAAACCGAAGCCCCGCTCCTTCTTGAAAGCGGTTACTTTGCCAAAATACCGAACACCTGAGGCGGGAACGCAGGGCATGGCATCGGCGCCGAGGTGCGCCGAGGGGGAGATTGCCGGGTGGTGCAACGGACTGCCGGCTGCATGCCCTGTCGTCTGCCCGTTCCCGAAGGGGTACCGGAAATGGGGTGTCTGGGGGGCAATAGGAAGGGTGGTCAGGTATTCGGCGCCATGCGTCTGCCACAGGAAGGCGAAGAGATCTGGATGGGGGTAAGGAGAGAAGGCCAGGGGGGGAATGCGGTGAAAACAGGCGTCGAACGGGCGCTCCTCGAAGAGGTGAGAGAGGGAGGCAAGCCATGTTTGCGGTCCCCGGTTGGAGGAGTCCAGGAGTTTTCTGTGGGTGGCGGTATCCAGGATGATGGCATTGCCATGGGCCTGTTCAGCCAGTCGGGCTGCCTGTTCGACGATGGCGCCAAGATACTCCCGGGCACCATCGGGCATGCGGCACTCCCAGGCAGGACCGGAGGCGATCCCAACCTTGCAATAGAAGCGCGATCGTCCGGAAGAGCGTTGTTTTTCAATCTCCTCCTGGATGGCGACAGCGGCCAGGAGGGCGGGCATGGCCTGCTCGAAGATAACCATCGCAGCTTTACGGATCCATTTATGGAGATGCCCTTGATGCCGGGTGGCGAGCGCATGCAAATCCTGGAAAAAAAGTTGCAGAGCGGGGATCTGCTGACTATCCGTGAAGGGATCCGGCCATCGGGAAGAGTCATGAATTTTGACAAACAGGAAGCTTTTTTCGGCAATCTGCATGCGTTTCATTTCGAGTAGAGAGGGTCATACTTTTTATTTTTCCCCTCCCATTCTGCTCCCCGGACACCGTGTGGGCGTGCCGGGGGCAGGGGAGGCGGTCATGGAACAACGCTGACAACCGACAGGGTTTTGGACTCACCCTGACGGATTAAGAAGAGTTATTTTGCAACTATTCAGCACCCCTGCAAGAAAAACTTTGACATGAGAGCCTTTGTCAGGGCTCCGCCCCGAACCCCACCAAGACTCCGTCCTGGACCCGCCAGGGAGCCAGCCCCCTGGACCCCGATTCGTTGCCGGGTGCTGA
>JADGBZ010000124.1 GCA_015231175.1 Magnetococcales bacterium
TCCAGGGGGAAGGGCTGTGCCCTTCCCCCTGGTGGGGTTCGGGGCGAAGCCCTGATAAAGGCTTTCATATCCAGGCTTTTCTTGGGGTTCGGGGCGAAGCCCTGATAAAGGCTTTCATATCCAGGCTTTTTTTGCAAGGGTGCTGAACAGTTATGTGCACGGAAGGGTTCCGGGTTATAACGAAACTCCAGGGTGTTCCAGGATAGGTTGCAACCATGAGTCAACATGATTTTTCAAAAGTGCCCAGGCTGTTCGCCCGGGCAGGGGAGATTCTTCTGGGCAAGGAGCGGCAGATTCGTCTGGCCCTGGCGTGTCTGTTGGCCGGCGGACATCTGTTGATCGAGGATCGTCCCGGCGTGGGCAAGACCACTCTGGCCTTGACCCTTGCCCGATTGTTGGGACTGGGGTTGCAAAGAATCCAGTTCACCAGTGACCTTCTGCCCGCCGATCTGCTGGGTGTGGCGGTTCTGGTTCGTGAGAGCGGTCATTTTCGTTGGCATCCGGGGCCGCTCTTCAATTCGGTGATCCTTGCCGACGAAATCAACCGGGGCATGCCCAAAGTTCAGAGCGCCCTGCTGGAGGCCATGGAAGAGGGACAGGTGACCGTGGAAGGGGAGACCCGACCCTTGCCCACACCCTTTTTTGTCATCGCCACGCAAAATCCCCTGGAACATGCAGGAACCTTTCCGCTGCCCGATTCCCAAATGGACCGGTTTCTCATGTGCATCAAACTCGGGTTTCCTGATCCCAGGGCGGAACGGGCCCTGCTGGAGGGAGAGTCTCGCCGCCACCTGTTGCAGCATGTGCAGCCGCTCCTCGATGCAACAGCCGTGACGGCTTTGCAGGCGGCTGCGGCCCGGGTGCATGTGGCGGCTCCTCTGCTGGATTACATCCAGGATCTGCTGGCTTTTTCCCGGAGTTCCGGCGATTTCCGGGAGGGTGGGCTGTCACCCCGGGCAGGGTTGGGTTTGCTGGCCGCAGCCCGGGCCTGGGCTTTTCTTGGCGAGCGGAGCCATCTCCTTCCCGAGGATCTCCAGGCGGTGCTCCCCGGCGTGGTGGGTCATCGCCTGCGTTTGCATGCCCAATCCGGGGGGGATGCCGGGGCCCATCTCCTGACCTCGGTACCCTTGCCATGACCCTGTTGAATTTTTCGGGCCGGGCCTGTTGTCCTGACCCGGTCCTGTTGGGTTGGCGGCATGTACGGATGGCGTTCAGCCCGGACGATCTGTTGGGGATGGGGGTGTTGTTGGCCATTCTGATCGTGGCCGTTCAGTCCGGCTTGAATCTGGCCCTGGGCTTGGTTTCCCTGTTGATCGGGGTGTTTTTGGTGGCGATTTTGCACGGCTGGCGCAATCTTGCTGGGATTCGGATCGTCCCACGCGCCCCGGAAGCGGTGTTTGCCGGGGAGTCGGCCTCTTTTTCGGTGCTTTTGGAGTCCAGCAAGCCTGGCCGACGCTGGTCCGTCCGGGTCACGGCAAGAGTGGCGGAAGGTTCAGCGGCCCTTCCAGTTCCGGCGGTGGTTCACCTGGAGGAGGGTGGTCGGGTGGCTCAGGAAATTTGTGCCCCCGCCCATCAGCGGGGCTGGCTGCGCCTGGTCGACGCCGGAGTGGAGAGTGCCCATCCCCTGGGATTGACACGGCTGCGGGCGCCCCTTCCCGGAGAGTGGCGGTGCCTGGTCTATCCGCAGCCGGATCAAACGTCGCTGCCCCTGCCCATGACGGGAGGTTGTGGCGAATCGGCAACCGCAAATCGGAGTGACGGAGAGGACGACCTAGCCAATCTGCGCGATTACCAACCAGGGGATCCGCTGCAAAGGATCCATTGGAAAACATCGGCTCGCCGCGATCACCTCGTGGTAAGGGAATTTTTTGGCACGGATCGGCGCATCGCCTGGCTGGCGTGGGAAGAGTTGGCCGACATGGCGGAAGAGGCACGCCTTTCGCGTTTATGCCGTTGGGTTTTGGATGCCGACATGGCCGGCATTCCCTTCGGCCTGGGTTTGCCGGGAGATGTCATTGCACCATCCAGCGGGGAGGCCCATCGTGTACGGTGTTTGACCGCCCTGGCGCTGTTCGGCAAAAAGGGTGGCAACCATGTCGCGTGATTTTCGTCCCGAGCCCCTGGTCTTGATCCTGGTGTCGGCAGAGTTGTTGCTGGCCGTTGGGCCGGGGTTTGTGCATTTGCCATGGCACGCGGCAGCGTGTGCGTGGGGCATTGTCGCGCTTTGTCTGGGGATGACTCTCTTGCACACACGGAGGTACCTTCGCCACGGATTTTTTCATCCTGTCCAGCGCAAGGTTCACATGGGTCTGCTGATCCTGGCCTGCTGCCTGGTCATTGCCGCCCGTCGCGATGTTCCCCTGTTGGATTTGGGAAGCAGTTTCCTGGGGGTGCTGCTGTTCATCAAGCTGCTGGAGTTGCATACCCCGAAGGATGGCAGACATCTGCTGCTGGCGAGTTTATTGCCTGCCCTGGCAGAGTGTTTCCATGATCAATCTCCCTGGACCGGTCTGCGCCTGCTGGGGGTTGTGCTGCTGTTGCCCCTGCTGTTGCCCCTGTTGACATGGAGCCCGGTCGTGGCTGGACAGCCCACACGAGAAGCAACCATTTTGACCGACATGCGGTCCATCGGAATGGGTTTGTGGCGCACGTTGAAGATGACCGGGATGCTGGTGGTCCACTCTTTTCCCATCACCATCATCTTGTTCCTGCTGTCACCCCGTCCCTACGATGGTGGAGAGATCTCCTCGGCTTTGCGCCAGGCACTCTATGGCATGGATGGTCCCCGGTTTGGCGGTGATGACCCGGCAGGCGCAGGGAAGGGCATCCAATGGTTGTTCCGGGAGGAGAGGTCGTGGTTGTCCAAACTTTGGGACGATTTCGTCGCCGCGCTCGACCACGGGTGGGAGGCTTTTTTGCACTATGGCGCCTATCAGCAACAGCAACTGCTGAACGCCATGGGTTTCACAGACGCCGGGTCGTGGTGGTCGGTGTTGGGGTTGCTGGCGTTGCTGATTGTTTTGTCGCTGGCTGCTCTCCTCGGATGGATGGTATACCATCGCTGGCGGCAGATGGATCCGGTGGTGCGGGCATACCATCGGCACTGCTGGCTTGTGGCCCGATTGGGAACTGCCCGTCTGCCGCATGAAGGCCCGGAGGATTTTGCCCGGCGGGCTGCCGGGCGGCACCCGTTTCTGGCCCAGCCCATCATGTGTATCGGGCAGCTGTACGGTGATTTGCGTTATGGGCCGGACCTTTCTCCGGAGATATTCCGGCAGTTGCAAAAACAGGTCAATTATCTGTTTTTTCGCGTCGTTTTTAAAAGAAATGGGTAACTGTACCTTTTTAAGACAAGCGACAAGCCCGGACTTTCAAGACAAGCTTGGACTTTCAAGACAAGCCTGGAGATGAAAGCCTTTGTCAGGGCTTCGCCCCGAACCCCACCAGGGGGAAGGGCACAGCCCTTCCCCCTGGACCCCTATCCTCAGTCTTTCAATGGTTTTTTTTGGGGCGTTGCCCCGAACCTCACGTGGCCGGGCTTTGAATAGTTACCCGTGCGCTGTGTTTTTCTCCCCGTTTCGTCTTGGCTCGGGAACGTGTAGAGTGGGGCGCGTCGTTCAACCCTGTTGTGGGAGGTGATCGTGCCCGGCGCCGGTTCCGACGATCTTTCTGACCAGATTCGCCAGCAAGCCCTGGCATGGAGCAGCGAGTTCAGCAAAAGCGATCCGTTTGCGTCCTTGACCGACCTGGAGCGCCGTTGGTCCGAGGCGATTGTTCTGGAGTTTATCCAGGCCATGCACCGCATCCACAACCGCCCGCCGCGCCGCTGGACCGCCCAAAGCGTCACCGAATGCTGCACCCAGACTCTGCCAGCCCGGGTGACGGCGCAAGCCTCTTTCTTCCAGGCCATGGTACCGGTTCTGACCCGTTTCATCACCTATCTGGCCACCATCGGCGCCCTGTCCAACGGTCCGGTTCTGAACCGCGCCCTGCACCGCGTCCAGGCCCGCATTGTGGCGCAAGCCGCCGCTCCAGACAACTGGAATATGACCAAAACCTTGCTGACCCATGCCGGGAACAATGGGTTTGATCCACAAAATCCGCAGGATATGGAGTCCTTCATCGACCGTGTCAATGCCGGAGAAATTCCTGAAATCCTGCCATTTCCCGGCAAACACGCCCACCATTCCCAGGCTCCGGCAAGCCCGACCGGGTCGCCATTGGCCGTCCGGGCCACTCCCCCCCACGTCTTGCCTCAACTGGTAACTCTGGTCAACGCCATCGCCCGGGATCTGGCCAAAGGAAAGGCACCCAACCTCACGGACGCGCTCGTCGTCCTTCTCGAACAGCACCCCAACATCCTCCTGGATATGCTCCCCATCCTGGCTGCCCGGATGCGGGAACCAAAAGAGGCCGAACATGATCCGGTTTTGGAAGCCTGGTTCATTGTTTTGGGCTTTCATCTGGAGCAGGTACGCTACGGCATCGACCGGAATTTTACTCGGGCAAAGAATCTTATCGCGGCGTTTCAGGCGGAGACGATCCGCATGACCCGTGACGACTCTTTGCCATCCGTGCTGCTCAACGCCATCATTGCGTCCCTCCATGAAGCCCGCCTGCAACCCGAACCGGAGCTTTTGGGAGCCTACGAGGCCATTATGGAAAAGAGCGCCCCGGCCCGTCCGCCCACGGCCCGGGAGATGCAGGACATGTTTGAAACCCTGTTTGCCAACTCCGACGACGACATTTTCCAAATCCACGCCCAGATGGACCACATGTTGCGGGTGGTTCCTCCCGAGATGCAAAAGATATTGTTGCAGGAGATGCACCAGTTGCAGCGTCCGCTCGTTGCGGAGGCCATGGCGCTCCTGGTTCTGCATCCGCAGGATGCCCTGCGTTTGACGGTCCGAGAGATGCTGGCTCAATCTCCTGCCAGGATTGCACCTGATACAGTCCGCCGTTTGATCGTGTTACGCAACTGGCTCCCCCCGAATGAACGGGCCCTCCTGGATCAAACCATCCGTTCTGCCCGCCAACATGGCGTTTCCTGTGCGCAATGGTCCACGGGAGAAGAGGTCATCAACCGTTATGCCCTGGCCATGGACGGCGGGGGGGCGTTGGGATTTTTCCTCCTCTCGCAAGCTGATCGCCAACAGCGTCTCTCCTCGATGCTTGCCAAGCGCAATTTTGGCATCGTGGACGCATGGTGCGGCGAGGCTATTCCTCACTCTGCCATGCGCCGGCAGCTTCGCCTGCAAATCCTTGAGGAGGGATTTCAAATCGTATCCGGCGTTTTTTCCGACCTGATGGTCAAGCACCATCTGCATGTTGGACTGGAACATGGTCACCCTCCTCCCCCCGGTCTTCTACAAATCGCCGAGACCGTTGCAGCCACCGACTGGCAGCCGGAAGCTGCCAACTTTGCCACAAGGTTGCAGGCGATTTGCGACACAGCCGGCCCCCAGGACGCCAGCAGGGATGCGGTCATCGTCCATTCCAGCCATGTCTGGGCGCAGGAGTTGGATATTGTCCAATCCTGGTTCATGGAGAGCCAATCCCTGGTGGACTACCTCCACGTGCGGCGCAGATCCCGACCCGCCACCCTCCTGGCGGGCATCCTCAAGGAATTTTTCGAGCCGGCCAGGCTGGAGTGGTCCGAGCGACTCGCCTGGACAGCCATTTGGCTCCACGAACAACCACCTGTCAAAGGGAAGCCCCACCCCCTGGCACATCGTTTCGCCCTTCTGGCCCAGCTCCTTTTCCAGGGACACCCGATGGAGGAGATCCCCCTGATGGAGCTTCTGGCCCAGAACACGATCGACGCCGCCCGCGTCGCTCCTCCCTTCTGAACGGGTTTGACACGAAAAACATGACTGAGCCTTTTTGCGCTGTTTGCAAAAAAGGCCCAAGGGGCGGGCCTTGGTCTGCCTTCTG
>JADGBZ010000125.1 GCA_015231175.1 Magnetococcales bacterium
CTCTGGCATCCGTGGAAAACACAACCTCCGTGGGCCAAAAGGTATAGTTAACTTCACCGCAGATTTCATTGGACTTTTTTTTTGGCCATTCCGCACCAGTGACTGGGTGGGCAATATGGCCAAGCGGGAATTTTCGCGGGTTGGATACTTGCGGAAAGTCCAAGAAATATCTGCCTTTTCTGTTTTTTGGGACGGAAAGTCTCTGCTGATGGGAGCGTACCGACAACTCTTCAGGCCGAAGTGGTGAGCGACATGAAGAAACGGTTGGAGGGCGTGAGGATCAAACACCGCCTTGGTGCCAACTCCATCAAAATGTACGACAAGCAGGGCAGCATCCTTCGGGTCGAGACGACCATCAATGATCCCTCGGACTTCAAATCGTTCCGCTCCCCAGAAGGAAAACCGGAGGTCGAAAAAAAGTGGCTTCCTATGCGCAAGGGGATCGCCGATCTGCACCGACGCACCGAGGTTTCCAAGGCAGCCAATGACCGCTACCTCCATGCTCTGGCATCCGTGGAAAACACAACCTCCGTGGGAGAACTTGCCGATGGTCTATGCCGTCCTTCAACGTGGAAAGGGAAACGGGTCAGGGCGATGAACCCGTATGCCCCAGAGGATGCCGACTTGCTGGCTGCCATCAACCGAGGAGAGTTCATGCAAAACGGGTTTCGCAACCGGGACATCCGTGCCCTTCTTTTTCCAAGTCAGTCCATCCTGGAAAAGGATCGCCAACATTCGGCGGCAGTCACCAGAAAGTTCCTCTTGCTTCGTGCTCACGGCCTGATCAAAAAGGTCACCGGAACTCATCGTTACCAAGTCACTGACAAGGGGCGGAACATCGTTACAGCCCTCATCACCGCCCGCAATGCCAGCACGGAATCTCTAACAAAATTGGCAGCTTGAAAAAAAATCTACGCGGGAGAAGAAGAAATGAGGGGATAGTAGTATAGATCCCAGCCACAGTTCACGCAAAGAAGGTCTTGAGAACAATCGCCGTCACTCCTCCCAGCAACAGGCTGAGCATCCACCTGATAAGTGCCATATCCCCAGAGAGTTGGGTTTCGAGACGATCAATACTTACATCAAGGCGGTCAATGTCTCGCTTGGTGGCCAGTTCATCCAGACTGGTTACTTGACGAGTCACCTTCCGAACCCAGGCTGCCCATCCCCAGGCTGGCGCGGCAATGCCGGCAGGCGCATCTCCTGGGATGTGTGCGGAGCAGCGTAAAAGGCCGGGGCAGGAGGAACGAGTCGATTGATGGCCGCAACGCCGCCAAGAATGACGATACCGGTGGCGATGACCCATTTGATGGTTTCCACCTTGGCTGTCTCGATCTCTTTACGCAGCTCAGCCTTGGCAAGTTCAATGTCTCCTTTGACGAGTTCAATATCCCCTTTGGTGGCCAGTTCCTTGAGCCGGGACTCCTCCACCTGTTGGAGGATGCCGGAGATGGCCTTGGCGTGGCCCTTGGCCTGGTCATCCGGGACACCAAACGCCTTGAGTTGCTCCGTGTATTCCAGGGTATCGAAAGTAACCGTTGCCATGGCAGTTTTCTCTCCTTTTTCCTTCCTTCAGTGAACCACGCCTACCTTGACCATGTCACCTTCCGAACCCAGGCTGCCCATCGCGAGGCTGACGAGGCAACACCGGCAGGCGCATTTCCTGCCAGTCACCCACCCCGTCTCAACACACTCTCGGGACCAATATCAACCGCCCTTTGGGCAAATGCAACCACTATCACAAAATTTTCCTTTGTCTGGTCACGGCGTCTTCTCTCCCCTGGAAGGTCTACCAGACAGCAACAGGCCAATCACCCGTTCCACAACAGCGGCCTAAACAGCGTCACCCAACTGCCCCACCACATTGGCGAACAACGTTTCGTGAGCCGTGAACAACTTGCCGGGGCGGGCATGGCTGATTCGTTGTAACCCACCAAAAACAAAGGCCTCCTGCCGCAACTCAACGGCCAAACCGTCAGCATAAGGGTTGCTGGTAATCTGACACAGCACCCAATCCCCAAGTTCGGCATCGGCCAGAATGGCAGCCGGCCGGTACTTGCTCCGGCTCAGGTCCGAAAAGGGAAAAGATAGCAGGACTACTTGGCCGGCTGCAAATGCGCCCATGCCTCATCCTCCTCAGGCCGTTCCCAATCCCGGGAGAGCGAACTCTCGGCGAATGGCAGCAGCGCCGGATCCATCCCCTCATCCGACACGGATTCCAGCACTGTGACTACGGCGCGACAAGGGCCATGCAACTGGACCGGCTCCAACAACCGAATCCGACCCTTTGCGTCGATTTCCGCTTCGTAAGAGTGCATCAGGCCTTATCTCCGTTGCCATAGGGGGAATCACCAGCCGTCCCAGCCCCTCCCGCAACCGTTTCTCCTCCTGGTCACGAGTCAAACGAAGAAGGTCTTGAGAACGATGGCCGTTATCCCCCCCAATAACAGGCCAAGCATCCATCTGATCAGTGCCATATCCCTGGAGAGTTTTGCTTCAAGACGGTCGATACGCGCATCAAGACGATCCATATCTCGCTTGGTGGCCAACTCATCCAGACTGGTTTTCTGCACTTCCTGGATGGCGTTTGCCATACCCCTGGCCTGGGCTTCGTTAAAGCCTGATGTCTTGAGGATTTCTACAAATTTGAGAGTATCGAAAGTAACTGTTGTCACGAATTTTTCCTTTTATTTCCTACCTTGATAAATCACATCCCCTCAAGCGAGTCACCTTTTGGTGGCAGGCTGCCTGTCGACAGCCTCAGGTGGCAACGCCGGCAGGCGCATCTCCTGGGATGCATGTGGGGAGACATAGGCAACCTAGGCAACCGGAGTGGGAGGAACAAGCCGATTGATGGCTGCAACTCCCCCGAGAATGACGATACCGGTGGCAATGACCCATTTGATGGTCTCTACCTTGGCGGCCTCTACCTTTGCTGCCAGTTTGAGTTCCACTTCGCGAACATCACCCCTGGTGGCCAACTCCTTAAGCCGCGACTCCTTCACTTGCCGGAGGATACCAGAGATGGCCTCGGCCTGGGCTTCCGCCTGGACGGGTGGGACGCCAGCGGTTTCCAGTTACCTCACAAAGGTCAGAGTGTCGAACAACAGGGCATGGCGCATGGGTACGTTTCCACCTGAATGGGCTCCACGGTCCCTCGCAACTGGATAGGCCTACTTGCCGCCACGTACAGGCCAAGCATAGGAGCTGGCACTCTTACTCCCATAATCCAGGCTGCCTCTTGCAAATTGCAACCTCCAAGCATCAGTGGCACTGAACACGGGTGTGGAACTCACCCAATAATAATCGCTGCCACCGCTTCGCACATTGGAAAAGAAAGACCCGTACCCAGATGGCAGGGCAGGACTGTTGTTCATATCCAGCAAACTGTTCAGCTCAATCACGTTTGGCAGGCGCCAGTCCCCGGCAACAGAATTGTCAGTCAGTCCACATGACCCGTTGGCCAAGGCGTTGGCGAAAGAGAGAGCGCTTGTCCAGGTGCTGGTGCCGCCTGAGCAATCAGCATTTGCCAACCAAGTCAACCCGGTCAGGTTGTCCGTGACTGTACCATCGCTATTGTTCGTAAAACGAGGGCTTGGCGGGACAACACCTTTTCTTAAGGCTGGGGTCGTAACCCCCCCACCCTGGCCATCCTGACCCGATGGAATAGGACAGGTTACCGGTATGGTATGAGCAACGTCGCTAAAACAAGCTCCAGCAGCAACACAACTTACGGTCGCACCTGCACCGTCATAGCAAGTGCAATTTGTGATTGGCACGTTTGAAGAATCATAGCAGAAAGTCTGCCCAGTCTGTGGAACCTGGGCCGGCACGTTTGACTGTCCATCCCGAACAGGCCAGACGAGGTGAGACGACGACGTCTTGTTGTGCGAGGATGCGTCTGTAACGGCATTAACAAAATGAACCGTCCAGGCAGTTGAAGAGTCTGCTGCGGACGAACTGCTTGACCAATAATAATTCGTCGTCGACACTCCGGTGAAGGGGTGTGAGGAAGGCAAGAGAGGTGCTGATGGGCGACTGTAGTCAAACAGGCTCTGTAATTCCAAACGGTTTGGCAACCGCCATTGACCCGCCGCAGAACCATCAGTCAAACTGCAAGCTCCGGAGGCCAGGGCGTTGGCGTTTGTCAGGGCGGAAGACCAGATCACCCCGCCGGCACCATTAATGGTAGAACAGCCGGCATCCTTCAACCAAATCAACCCGGTCAGGTTGTCAGTCACTGTGCCATTCCCGTTATCGGTAAAACGCGCCCCGTCACGAGCGACACCCTTCTGCCACTGACCATCCTGGCCCGTGTCGGAGCAGGAAACCGACGCACCGGCCGAACCGTAACAGTTTGTCTGCCCAGTTCTCCGCAATATCTGCCCCACTTTACCAAAAAAACCGTTAAAGGCCGACACGCGACTGGCATTCGTTGCCAGAGCCAACCTGTTAAAACCACTGGTCACAACAATGTCGTCATATGAACCAGCAACCGCAGAGCGGTTCTCTCTGTCAAACACGAGATAGGAGTTGACATTATGGCCGTCAAACTTGCCATCGGTACCGGCGATATCCGACCTTGATTGACCACCACTAACCAGAATGAAGGGAACATTGACTGGATTATTTCCATTGATATCAACCGTGCGCAAATAACTAGCGCTGGAAGTTCGAGCGTTGAGTAACGCCGCACCAAAGTTACTTTTTGTTAAGAAGCCATTTGCGGAAACAGAACCACCACTCGTCAGATTGATACTCCCCACGGCAAAAGAAGAAGATTCTGTGGTCGTCTCTGCATAAACAGCATAGCGAACAGGTATTCCATAAACATCATTGCCAGACGCCAGCCCAATACTCCGATAGGGCACATTACCCCGAGGATCAGTGGTAAGATTGGTCAGAGGGCAGTCCTCTGCACCGTCGCTGTTCCTGTCCGGACAAGGCAGCCGATGGTTGGCCACCGCAAACCCTTCAATGGCATTCCGCATCTCCACCAAAACCTTCTCATTCGCCGTCGCCTTATCCACATTCACCAACCCGGTCGCACGCGGCACCGTGGCTGCGATGATCGAGCCCAGGGCGATCATGCCGAACGAGACCCAGAGCAGCATGCTGCCGGATTCCCGGTGCTGGATGCCGGGCGCCACGCTCTTCTTTTTTTGAGTCAACACCACTTTTTTTGCGCAGCCGTTCATGTTTTTCCTCGCAAACGAAAAGGAGACCGCCAGAAGCACCCCCGCACTCTGTCCGTCTTATGACGCGACACCCCCCGGAGGGTACCACATTTCTACGCCTGCATGAAAAAGAACCAGACGATGACGGTCAATGCAGAAAGAAGGATTTCAGGATGAGCGCCAGAACACCAGTCACCAGAATGCCCAGCATCCATTTGATGACAGCCAGGTCAGTGCGAACAAGGGCCAGTTTTCTGTCCAGCTTGGCGTCGGTCACAAGTCCATCCAGGGATTTCTCATTGGCATTGATATGAGCCTCCGCCAACACTTCCGCTTGGGTTTCATTAAAACCAGCCGCTCTGAGGGTTTTGACATATTTGAGCGTGTCAAAAGTTATGGCAGTCATGGATATCTTTCGGCTCGATATGGATTCCTGGAGCTTACCGAAACAGGAGTTCCAGCTAGAGAATGCTACAATCACCTGCTCGACCTACCAAGCAGCAGGGTACCACACTTTTGCTCCTGCATAAATCATTTTTTAGCCGGGGAGCTTGGGCAGAGTCCAGTTCGTCTAGTGGACCAACCGACTTGATTTGAAGTGTTCACTTTTCGTGACTATTCCGCACTCTTTCATGAAAAGCTTGGAAATGAAAGCCTTTGTCAGGGCTTCGCCCCGAACCCCACCAGGG
>JADGBZ010000126.1 GCA_015231175.1 Magnetococcales bacterium
CTGGTGGGGTTCGGGGCGAAGCCCTGACAAAGGCTTTCATATCCAAGCTTTTCTTAGAAAGGGTGCTGAATAGTTACCTACTCTCTTCCCACCCGGCTGGCATGGTGCTGGGGGGGAACAGTCCGGGAAAAAGCCAACAACAGCCCAATGATGCTCAGAGTGATGATCAGGGAGGATCCGCCATAACTGACCAGAGGCAGCGTGAGCCCCTTGGGGGGAAGCAACCCCATGACCACCCCCATGTTGGCAATGGATTGTGTCCCCAGCAGGATTCCCATGCCGGCGGCCCCCAGTCGGACATAAGGGTCAGGCGTGGAGCGGGCGATGGCAAAGGCGCGCCAGATGATTGCGGCAAACAGGGCGATGATCAACAGGATCCAGAACAGTCCCAGCTCCTCGCCAATAACGGAAAAAATAAAATCCGTGTGGGCCTCCGGCAGATAAAGCTGCTTTTGACGACCCTCTCCCAGGCCGGTGCCGCTGATGCCCCCACTGCCAAAGGAGAGAAGAGACTGGGCCAATTGAAAATCGGAGTCCTGGGGATCGTCCCAAGGATCCCAGAAAGACATGACCCGTTGAAAACGGTAGGGGGCCATGATCACCCCGGCAGCGGCAGCTGGAATCGCCGCAACGATCATGAAGACAATCCATGCGAAAGGAATTCCTGCGACAAAAACCATACCCAACACCACCGTGCCACTGATCAGGGTGGCGCCAAAATCAGGTTCCGACATGAGCATGGCGGCAGCAACGCCAAAAAGGACCAACAAGGGAAGCAACCCCCCCTTAATCCTGAGGACGCGCCCTGGATCGGTCTCCAGCACATGGGCCACGAAAAGAACGAGCAATACCTTGAAAGGTTCTGACGGCTGAATGGTGAAAACACGAAAATTGATCCAGCGTCGGGCGCCTCCACCTTCAATACCGAGGCCGGGTATCAACACGATCGCCAGTGTCATCAGGGAAACCCAAAAGCCAATCCGGCCCAGATTGCGGATCGACTCCACCGAAAGCCGACTGATGACCGTAGCCACAATGATCCCGATCATGGCAAAGATCAGGTTGCGCACCGCAAAATGGTTGGGATCGCCAAACCGGCGCATGGCCACGGGAACCGACGACGAATAGACCATCACCTGACCGATGACCACCAGGGTCAAAGCGGCAGCCGCCAACCACAAATCCATTTGGGCCAATTGACCAAAAAAGCCCTTTTTGTCAGATGCCATGGACCGCCCCCCGAAATTTTTCTCCCCGATCTTCAAAGTTGCGAAACATGTCGAAAGAAGCACAAGCCGGGGAGAGCAGCACCACCCCGCCGGGGGGAACCAGATCCCTGGCCCGATGTACGGCCTGAACCATGTCCGTGGCGCGTTCCACCCGGGTGACTGGGCGCAGGATCTGTTCCAGGGCGTCCGCCGCCTCTCCGATCAAAACCGCCGCCGTGACCCGGTTCTGCACCTGCCCGGCAAGGGGGGCAAAGTCACTGTTTTTATCCCGTCCACCGGCGATCAGGACCACATCACGGCTGAACGATCCCAGGGAGGCCACCACGGCGCCCACATTGGTTCCCTTGGAGTCGTTGTAGTAGCGGACGCCCTCCAGGGTACGGACCAACTCCATGCGATGGGCCAGACCGGAAAAACGGGTCAACACCGTCACCACGCTTGCCGGTGGAACGCCACACGCCAGAGCTGCCGCTGCCGCCGCCGCCGCATTGGCCTGATTGTGTCGTCCGACCATGGCGATGTCAGCAACCGCCAGCAGAGGATGGGGATGGCTGGAACGGTGGTCCACCAGATATTCCCCCTGAACATAGATCCCGCCCGGAACCGGCCTGTCGATGGCAAAGGGCACGACATGGGCTGAGGAGCGTGTCAGGTTGGCCAGAGTGGCCGCCAAGGCAGGATCCTCCGCGTTGATCACGGCAACGTCACCTGCTCCCAGATGCCTGAACAGGCGCTCCTTGGCCGCCAGATAGGCAGCGGCGTCTGGATAACGATCCATATGGTCGGGGGTCATGTTGAGCAGAACACCCACCTTGGGGCGAAATCGATCGATGCTTTCCAGTTGAAAGGAGGAGAGCTCCAAAACATAGAGCGACATCGCCGGATGCCAGAGGGAGAGGGCTGCATCGCCCAGATTGCCCCCCACCGCTCCAGGGAGGCCGGCCTCCTGCACCATGAGCCCCACCAGGGTCGTTACCGTGGATTTGCCATTGCTGCCGGTAATACCGATAAACTCCGGCGGCGGAGTTTGCCTCCGGGTCCAGCGATACAGCCACTCCACATCGTTGCCCAGGTTGCAGGCCTGCAAGGCCGGGTGACTCCGGGGAACGCCAGGGGAAAGCAAAACAGTCTGGCACTGACGCAACCTGCCTGCGGGCAACGCTCCCAGGTGTACCTCGACGCCGGGCAGGGCGGCCAGGGCTTCGCTGCCGGAAACCTGGGATTTTTCATCACATGCCAGGATGGTGTGGCGCCGCTCGGCCAAAAAACGGACGGCAGCCGCGCCGGAACGCCCCAACCCCACCACACCGATCGGGCCAGCGTGCGGCGCAGGAAGATCCCCACCGTCAGGCAAAATTTGGGATATGGCTTCGGAATGATCTTTCATGGGACATCCAAGTTTCCATACATTTCAGGTAACGACTCAGCACTCTTTCAAGAAAAGCCTGGAGAAAAAAGCCTTTGTCAGGGCTTCGCCCCGAACCCCGCCAGGGCGCTGCCCTGGACTAAGCCAGGGAGCCAGCCCCCTGGACCCCGATTCGTTACCGGGTGTTGAAACTGAAAAACTGGGATGGAGGTCCAGGAGGAAGGGCTGTGCCCTTCCTCCTGGTGGGGTTCGGGGCGAAGCCCTGATAAAGGCTTTCACATCCAAGCTTTTCTTAAAAAATGGCCTCAACGAATCTTCAGGGTGGCCAACCCGACCAGGGCAAGGATCACCGAAATGATCCAAAAACGCACGATGATTTTGGGTTCTGCCCACCCCTTCAACTCGAAATGATGGTGGATGGGGGCCATGCGAAAAACCCGCCGGCCAATCATCTTGAAAGAGGCCACCTGCAACACCACCGACAGGGTCTCCATCACAAAAACGCCCCCCACGATGACCAGGACGATTTCGTGATGGGTCACCAGGGCGACGCTCCCCAAAGCCGCTCCCAGGGCCAAAGCCCCCACATCGCCCATGAACACCTGGGCTGGATAGGCGTTGAACCAGAGAAATCCCAGAGAGGCCCCCAGCATGGCCCCGCAAAAGACGGCCAGTTCGCCGGCCCCGGCGACATAGAGAATGCCCAGATAGCTGGCAAAATGGACGTGACCCGCCACATAGCTGATGATGGCAAAACTGGCCGCCACCAGCAACGTCTGACCAATGGCCAGACCATCCAGTCCATCGGTCAGGTTGACGGCGTTGCTGCTGCCGACGATGACCAATACTGCGAAAGGAAAGAAGAACCACCCCAGATTCAGGGTGACATGCTTGAAAAAGGGAACCGTCAACAGGCCAAACTGCCCGGTGCCGTGCAGTTTCAGCAAAACCGCCGCCCCCAGGGCAATGCCGATCTGGAGCAACAGGCGGGTCCGGGCCGGCACCCCCTTGGGATTGTTCCAAAGCAATTTGCGGCTGTCATCCCAGAAGCCGATGGCGCCGAACCCCAGGGTGGTGAGCAACACCATCCAGACAAAAATATTGCTCAAATCCGCCCACAACAGGGTTGGCACCACCAAGGCGATCAGGATCAGGGTTCCCCCCATGGTCGGGGTTCCCTTTTTTTCGATGATATGGCGCTGCGGCCCATCGGTGCGAATGGGTTGACCTTTTTTTTGCATCACCCGCAACTTGCGAATCATCCACGGCCCCAGAAGAAAGGACAACAGCAGCGCCGTCAGGATCGCCCCGATGCTCCTGAAAGTGATGTATTTAAAAAGATTCAAAAATGACAAACGTTCAGACCATTCGGACAGGGGGACAAGAAGGTGATAGAGCATCGTTTCGCTTTCTCAATCTGCCAGGAGGTCTTGGACGATACGTTCCATGCGCATGCCACGGGAGCCCTTGACAAGCACCACATCTCCCGTCCTCAAAAGGGGACGGATTCTGCCGAGCCATTGGGCCGGGTCGTTTTGATGGTGGCAGGCCCTGCCGGCATCGTTTTTGACGGCATCGTGCAGGGAGGCCATGCAGGGTCCAGCCGTAAAGAGGCGATCCACGCCCGCCTGACGTACCGGGATGGCCAGATCGGCATGGATCGGCTTTGTATCGGGCCCGAGTTCCAGCATGTCTCCCAGTATGGCCACCCGATGGCCGGCGGCGGCAAAGCGGGCCAGGGAGTCCAGGGCCACGCTCATCGAACCGGGATTGGCGTTGTAGGTGTCGTCCACCACGCACCAGCCGTGTCGGCTCCGGCGCACACCCCCTCGGCCCGCCCCGGGTTGAAAATTGCCCACGGCTGTCACGAGGTCATCCGGACTGGCGCCGGCCAAATGGGCCGCCGTTGCAGCCGCCACGGCATTGGCCACCATGAACCGGCCCGGGTGGCGCACCAGCAGGGTCATGGCCACTTGTTCCGGCTCCAGCAGGAGACGAAACCTCTGGCCGTCGCCTTCCGGACGCACATCTTCGGCCCGGGAGGGATCCGTCGCCGCAAAACCGAAGGTACGCACCCGACCCCGACAGGCGTTGCGCAACAGTGCGGTGAAGGGGCTGTCGCCCGGAATGATCCCCACGCCTTCCGGGGCGAGGGCTTCCAGCAACTCCGCCTTGGCTTTGGCGATGTTTTCCAGGGAGCCCAGGTGTTCCAGGTGAGCCGAGGTGACACTCGTGACCACCGCCACATGCGGGGGCGCCACGCCGGCCAGATGGCGGATCTCCCCGGCGGCGCTCATGCCCATTTCCGCCACCAGCACCCGGCAGTCGGGGGGCATGGCGAGCAGAGTCAACGGCAAGCCCAGGTGGTTGTTCAGGTTGCCCCGGGTGGCATGCACGCCGCCCTGCCGGGCCAGGCAGGCGGCGATCATCTCTTTGACCGTCGTTTTTCCGGAAGAGCCGGTCACCGCCACCACCCGGGGGTTGACCCGCTTGCGCCATGCCATGGCCAACTGCGTCAGGGCGACCTGGGTATCCGGTACCAGCAGCAGCGGCACAGCGACCGGACCCTCCGGTCGGCGACTCACCACCGCCGCCCCGCACCCTTTGTTCACCGCTTCGGCGACAAAGTCGTGTCCGTCGAAGCGCAGGCCCGGGATCGCCACAAACAACGCTCCCGGCGTCACCTGCCGGCTGTCGATCGTCACGGATGTCAAACGTGTGTGGGGAGCGACATGTTCGGGAAGCAACGGCACGATACCCAACGCACTCCCTGCGAACTCCAGATCAAACACCACCAGCCTCCCTGGCCATGGGCCAACATGTATCCACCAACGACGCGGATCTTCCCACCCCTCCCAAACCCCAACGCGGCGAAGGGGGCACATCATGGCACCGGTTGCGATCAGGATCCAGTGGATTTGATCGCTGCCAGGGATGAATTCCCTGACCTGCACGACGGGCCGCTCCTCGCACTCTCTTGCAAAACCTTATTTCGGGTCGTGCAGATTTTTGTAGCCATTCACCACCCGGCCACGCATCGGGGTCCAGGGGGCCGGCTCCCTGGCAGGTCCAGGACAGCGTCCTGGTGGGGTTCGGGCGAAGCCCTGACAAAGGCTTTTAGGTAGTGTCCCAACTTGGTTTATCTGGTAGAATCCACACGAGGTTTCCATGTTGC
>JADGBZ010000127.1 GCA_015231175.1 Magnetococcales bacterium
GTACAAAAACAAAACGGGGCGCTGCCCCGAACCCCGCCAGGGCGCTGCCCTGGACAAAGCCAGGGAGCCAGACCCCTGGACCCCGAGCCCTTTCCGTGTGTTCCAAATGCGATTGCTTTGGCGATAAATCTTCCCACGTGGTGCAAGCCAGCAAAAAATGGCAGAATGGGTCGATTCGGCGAAGGCATCCACCCCGGCGGGCAACTCTGGAGAAATGACGGCGATGACATCGACACCCTTTGAGCTGCTGCAACGCGAACCGGTGACGGCCCTGAATCTGACGATCGAGTCCTATCGGCACTTGGCCACGGGGGCAAGGCACCTGCATCTGTCGGCGCCGGATCCGCATAACGCCTTTCTGGTGGCTTTTCTGACGGTTCCCCAGGACTCCACCGGGGTGGCCCATATTCTTGAGCACACCGCCCTGTGTGGCAGCGTGCGTTATCCGGTGCGGGATCCCTTTTTCATGATGTTGCGCCGTTCGCTGGCCACCTTCATGAATGCCTTCACCTCCAGCGATTGGACGGCGTATCCCTTTGCAAGCCAATCCCGCAAAGATTTTTTAAATCTTTTGAATGTCTATCTGGACGCAGCCTTTTTTCCCACACTGCAAAAACTCGATTTTGCCCAGGAGGGGTGCCGGGTCGAGCTGGCTGATCCCGAGAATCCCGGTTCGGAACTTGTGTTCAAAGGGGTGGTGTTCAACGAGATGAAAGGGGCCATGAGTTCGCCGGCCCGGGTGTTGTGGGAACAGATTGCCCGCCACCTGTTTCCCACCACCACCTATCACTTCAACAGCGGCGGCGACCCGGAGGCGATTCCCGACCTGACCTGGGAGGATCTGCGGGCGTTCCATGCCCGGCACTACCACCCCTCCAATGCCGTTTTCATGACCTATGGCGATATTCCGGCTGCGGAGCATCAGGTCATCTTTACCGATCGGGTTTTGCAAAAATTTTCCCGGCTGGATGTCAACCTGCTGGTGCCGGACGAGCGACGCCTGCCGGCGCCCATCCAGGCAGAAGAGGTGTACGCCCTGGAGAGTGACGAGGGGACGGAACGCAAGACCCATATCGTGCTGGGGTGGCTTTTGGGGCAGAGCACCGATCTGGAGACGTTGCTGGAGGCCCACATCCTGGCGGGGGTGTTGCTGGACAACAGTTCGTCACCGCTGCTTCAGGCGCTGGAAACAACCGATCTGGGGAGCGCCCCATCCCCCTCCTGCGGCCTGGACGATTCCATCCGGGAGATGGTTTTTGTCGCCGGCGTCGAGGGGTCGAACCCCGAACAAGCCGATGCGGTGGAGGCGCTGGTGCTGTCGGTTTTGCAGCGGGTGGCGACCAACGGGGTGGAACCGGAACGACTGGAAGCGGTCTTTCACCAGTTGGAGCTGTCACGGCGAGAGGTCGGCGGCGATGGCTTCCCCTATGGTCTCAAACTCATGTTGACGGCCCTCACCCCTGCCCTGCATGGCGGCGATCCGGTCGTGGCCCTGGCGATCGATCCAGTCCTGGAGCGCCTGCGGCAGAAAATCCGCGACCCGCGCTACATCAAAGATCTGGTTCGGCGCCTGTTGTTGGACAATCCCCACCGCTTGCGGCTGGTGCTGAAACCCGACTTGCAGCTTGCGCAAACCCGCAAGGCCAACGAAAGAGCAAGGCTGGCCTCCCTGAAACAGCGTCTGACCCCGGAGCAGATCCAGTCGGTGGTGGAAGAAGCTGCGGCGTTACGGGCGCGTCAGGAGAAGGAAGATGATCCGGAAGTTCTTCCCAGGGTGGGTTTGGCCGATGTCCCGGCTGATTTGCCGATCCCGGTTGGCCAGGTCGGAGAGGTCGCTCGACATGCGATCACGATCTATGATCGTCCGACCAACGGGTTGATTTACCAGCAGGTGGTGTTGGACCTGCCGCAACTCGACGAGGATCTGGTCGATATTCTTCCCCTGTATGCCTCCTGTGCCAGCGAAGTGGGATCGGGAAAGCGGGATTATCTGACCACCCAGGCCTTGCAATCCCTGGTGACGGGAGGTGTTTCCGCCCGAGCGACGTTGCATGGCGGCGTTGAGGACGTCCGCCACTGTCGGGGAAGTTTTATCGTCTCCGGCAAGGCGTTGTTCCGCAACCAGGAGGCCATGGGAACCCTGCTGCGGGAGACCCTGGAGACCCCCCGGTTCGACGAATTGACCCGGCTGCGCGAACTGATTGCCCAGATGCGTGCCAGCGCGGAGATGCGGGTTACCGACAATGGTCATGCCCTGGCCATTTCGGCAGCTTCCGGGGGTTTGAGTCCATCAGCCGCCATGGCGGACCGGTGGGGGGGACTTCGGGCCATCAAGCGGCTGAAAGCCCTGGACGAAGCGCTGAAGTCCCACGCCAACCTGGAGGCGTTTGCCGCCAGACTTGGCCGATTGCGTGATCAACTGCTGCGGGCGCCACGCCAGTTGCTGCTTGTGGGAGAAGGGGAGCGGTGCGAGGCCGTTTCCCGAAGTCTGGCCAACATTTGGTCCGGCTGCCCGGGAGGCGACGGCAACATGCCGGGGTTTTCCGTGGCTGCCGCGCCGCGCAAGGTGCGGGAGGGGTGGAGCACCTCCACGCAGGTGCAGTTTTGTGCCAAGGCCTATCCCGCCCCCTCCTATATCCATGAGGATGCCCCGGCGCTTTTGGTCCTTGGTCAATTTTTGCGCAACGGATTTTTACACAAGGCGTTGCGGGAACAAGGTGGCGCCTATGGTGGCGGCGCGGGTTACGATGCCGATTCCGGCACCTTTCGCTTCTACTCCTACCGGGATCCCCGTCTGGCCGACACCCTGGCCGATTTTGACCGCTCCATTGCCTGGCTCATGGAGACCCGCCACGCATTCCGTACCCTGGAGGAGGCCATTCTCGGGATTGTTGGCAGCATCGATCGTCCCGGTTCCCCGGCTGGTGAGGCCAAACGCGCCTTCCATGATCTCTACAATGGCCGCACCCCGGAACGCCGCCGCCTGTTTCGCAGCCGGGTGTTGGCAGTGACGGTTGCCGACCTGCAACGCGCCGCTGCCACCTGGCTGTTGCCAGACCGGGCCAATGTTGCCGTCGTCAGCAATGCCCGCACCCTGGAGGAGCAGGCCGGGCAGCTTGAGTTGGAAATTTTTGCGCTTTGATGGGATGGTTAAACCACAACCAACAGGGTTGCCGGGTTTACTCTGCCTGAAATGGCACCTTGAAAGGCGGGTGGCGTTCGATTAGAGTGGGGAGATTTCGTGCGAATCTCTAGTCTTTCCAAGCTTTTTCAATGAGCAACAGATTAGGAATTCTATGTCAAAAACGGCTTATCTTGCTGTTATTCAAATGTTTTTTCAGATTTCGGTCTAATGGTTTTTCAGGGTTGGTCCATTGAAATATCAACGACTTACAGGATTGATTAGACAACTTATCAGACAGTCAGACCTGCGGTTTTTTGGGTACGTTGGTCCGCATACTCTACGACGGTCTCACACTCATTGCAAGAAAATATTGCCAAAATCCCCAAATTGGTTTAGAACGAGGATGAGGTTTTTTGCCATGGGTGTTCTGTAGATACTTTTTTGGAAGATAATCATAATCATTCAACCGTTTGACAGAAAAAAACACATATATCGGAATGACGATTTAATTGAATTAGTAAAAGATGCCGTTCGCTTTTTCAATGGTACACCAGTTCACACCTTACCACCGCCAGAAAATTTTACAGGAACAGGCGTTTATGCGTTGTATTATACAGGAAAATGCAATTATTACGAAAGATATGCTCAGTTAAACAGATTAGCCTATAGCCATCCAATTTACGTTGGAAAGGCCGTTCCAAAAGGTTGGCGCCAAGCTAGGACATCTGATATACCATCTCAACAGTCAAATGAGCTTTATAGGCGTTTAATGGAGCATAGCAGGAATATAGAACATGGTTCTGGTATTGAAATTGATGAATTTATGTGCAGATTTGCCATTTTTGAAGCAACTGGTTCTGACATGATTGGAACTATTGAAGCTGCACTTATAAAAATAAATATGCCTCTTTGGAATACAATGCTTGACGGGTTTGGAAATCATGATCCAGGAAAAGGAAGGTATCAGCAATCAAAATCAGAGTGGGATGTTATTCACCCAGGTAGAGAGTGGGCTAATAGATGTCAGGGAGTTACCAGAAATAAGGAACAAATTCTGTCTGATATAAGAAACCACATGAACGAGGTTAGGTAGAATGGACTTTCATTCAGTAGAGCTTTTTGCTGGAGCTGGCGGCTTGGCATTGGGGATGGCAAAAGCAGGTTTCCGGCATGAATTAGTAGCAGAGTGGGAGCGTAATGCTTGCAATACTATTAGAGACAACATAAATAAAAACCACCAATTAATGCATAAATGGAATGTTTTTGAGGGAGATGTTCGTCAAATCGATTATTCAAAAGTTTCTAATAAAATTTCATTAATTTCAGGCGGGCCACCATGCCAGCCTTTTTCTTTTGGTGGGAAGCATCGTGGAAATGATGATAAACGAGATATGTTTCCTGAGGCCGTTCGAGCTGTCCGAGAACTAAAACCGAAAGCTTTCATATTTGAGAATGTAAAAGGATTGTTACGAGAATCTTTTTCATCCTACCTTTCCTACATCTTATTGCAGCTCACACATCCAGAAATAGTTCGGAAACCGAATGAAGCATGGGAAGAGCATTTGCGAAAACTTGAACTATACCACACTGGAAACGGTGAATTTGGTTTGTGTTATAGAGTTGTTCATCAGTGCCTTAATGCCGCTGATTATGGTACACCACAAAAAAGAGAAAGGGTTATTTTTGTTGGTTTTCGTTCTGACCTTGATATTTCATGGTCTTTTCCTGAACATACGCATTCCCAGGAAGCTCTATTAATGGACCAATGGATTACAGGCGAATATTGGGAACGTCATAAAATTTTGAAAGAAAAACGCCCTGAAGTTCCAAAAAACCTGATGAATATTATCAATAACATCAAGTATTCACTTTTTAAACCTGAGGGAAACGCATGGAAAACAGTAAGGGATGCGATATCAGATTTACCTGAACCAAAAAAAATGGGTGATTCATATTTTATGAATCATGAATTTAGGGGGGGAGCCCGTATATATGATGGCCACACTGGAAGTTGCTTGGACGAACCTTCAAAAGCTCTTAAAGCAGGTGTTCATGGTGTTCCAGGTGGAGAAAACATGGTGGCATATGAAAATGGCGAGGTAAGATATTTTACTGTGCGCGAAAGCGCACGTCTTCAAACATTTCCAGATGATTACATTTTCAAGGGCTCCTGGACAGAAACAATGCGGCAACTTGGGAATGCTGTTCCTGTTGATTTGGCCTACATTATAGGAAAAAGCGTCAAGAAACAGCTAGAAAAGGCTGAACAGATTTGACTTATCTGGAGTTTTGATCGACTCTATATCATATTCAATTTGTCTGCCAACCTTAGACCATGAAATAATATTTTCTTCGCGTATGTAATCGATAGCTTCCTTAGTTATTCAAAGCTCTTTTTGTAACTGTTTTTGATTCACCGATCCTTTCCTCTTTTTGAAGTTCCTCTATGGGGCGGACGGAACCCAATTGAACAGTTTTGAGTCGGTTCATATTGGGTGGCCGAAATTGGATGGGGACAGTTTACCAAACCTTTGTGACCTTGCAAACGGTAGTGTCCCAACTTGGTTTATCTGGTAGAATCCACACGAGGTTTCCATGTTG
>JADGBZ010000128.1 GCA_015231175.1 Magnetococcales bacterium
ACACCGAACATCCACGATAGCCATCATACCCTCCTTGGCAAATGGAACACCCTCGTGGATTCTACTCGATCAACCAAACAGATGCACTACCAAAACATGAAAACATGGACATCCCCCCTGGCAGAAACTGCTTGACAGTCAAGACAGTTGCTGGACCCCGATGCGTTCGGTCGCCAGCCTCCTGGACCCTGACTCCTCGGGCTTTCACGCCAAGCTGGCCACCTCTTGCCAAAGGAAGAGCCCCGTTTCCGCATCCAGGTTTCGTTGCAACGCCGTGGAGGCAAAGGGCCTGATCATGATCTCTCCGGCAAAAACAATTGTCCCTGGCGCAAGATGACCACCGAAGGCCCGCCCCTGGTTATCGGCGAAGGTGATGTGGACATGAACGAACGGCACCCCCTCCTTCAGGGAGATGTTGCCCACCAGATGGGTGATTTCGAGAGGAAAATCCAGGTCGAGATGACGGTATTCCCGGGTAGCCTGATCGTAGAAGCCCACACGGGCTTTTTTGACCGCCCCCAGACCTTCCAGCCAACCAGCCGTCCAACATTGTTCGTGGCAAATCCGGGTGATCTCCGCCAAAAGGTCGCAGCCATGGGCCAGTTTGCCTATGAAGGTTTTTCCGGATGGCATCTCCAGCATCATGACAATCCCTCCTTATCGTTGGGCCAAAAAAATTTCACCTGAGTTTCCACAAGCTTTGCGAAATCTGCAACATGTTTTTATGACTTTGAAAAAGATTGAAAAAGGAATTATTTTGGGATGAGTCAATGTCAAAACGGAAAACTGGATGAAAAAGTCATGGCGACACGGTGGATGATCGGGCTGTTGGTGGCGGGTGTCTGGCTGTTGCTTCCGGACACAGGAACGGCGGAACCTTTTTGTGTGGTGGATTTTGCCGGCAAACGGTGTTGGTACCAGGATGTGGAGTCTTGCCGACAGGCAGCGGGCCCCCGGGGATCCTGTGTAGTCAACAGTGCCGGGATTGTCGCTCCCGTGGGCGGGGCTCGGTATTGCGTCGTGGAGAGTTGGCAAACCCAGTGCATTTACAATGATGAAGGGAGTTGCCGTCATGCAGCCGAGCGACGCCGGGGTGAGTGCATCACCAACCCCAACGACCTGCCGCACGGCCCCGTAAATCAGGGACGCAGGCTTGATCGGGAAGCCGACGGAGGTCACACCGGGAAGATGCTTCCCAACGTAAAAAACGACGCCCCTGATCAACATGGTACACCCACCTCTTCTCCCATAGACCCTGGGTCCGAGGTGAAACCATCTCCTGCAATTGGCCACGAATGAAAGTCAATCGGTAACTATTCACCACCCGCCAACGAATCGGGGTCCGGGGGCTGGCTCCCTGGCTTTGTCCAGGGCAGCGCCCTGGTGGGGTTCGGTGCAAAGCCCTGATAAAAGCCTTCATATACAGTTTTTTCTTGAAAGAGAGCTGAATATCAGAGGGAACATCAAGTTTAACCAGGGATCCTGTCATGGATATCAGATGGACAACGGCGGCGCATGGATTTCATCATGCGTCCTATCCAAACAAGAAATACCGGTTGTTTGCCAACCTCGTTGAAGAGGTCATAGCCAACGGAAAAGTCGAGGAGCGTATGACCTGCCTCGGTCGGGTTGACGTTGAGGAAAAGATGGACGGCACCCTGAATTTTTTGTTTGGGAGCCAGATCGCGTTTTGGCCCGAGGTTTATAAAAAGCTTGAGGAGATCAGGGTATCTCCCGAAGAGATCGAAAAAGTCGTCGCCGCTATAACCACCAAGATACCTCTGCCGTCCAAGGATCAGCCACGCCCGCTCATCGTGCGTGGCGCTTTTGCCAGATAATCGGAAAATGTGGTAATGGGGTGGTGTTTGCATTCGACCCAATCATTCGATGTCCGAAAGGGTTCACCCCCCCGGGAAGAGTGTCTGCTCGATAAGAGCCATCAATCTTTTTTTTCTGATTGGTTTGGTGACGTGGACGTCGCATCCGGCAGCGAAACTCTTTTCCTGAGCTTCCTTCATGGCATGGGCGGTCAGTGCGATGATCGGGGTTCTGGGAAGACCGCTTTCGGTTTCCCACTTTCTGATTTCCCGGGTTGCTTCGTGGCCGTCCATGACGGGCATCTGGATGTCCATCAGGACCAGGTCGTAGCGCCCCCTCTTGAAGTGGTGAACCCCCTCGGATCCATTGTTTGCCACGTCCAGAATGAATCGCTTTTCCTTGAGAAAGGCCTGGATCAGTACCTGGTTGTCGATAGAGTCTTCCACCAGGAGGATGGAAATGGGATCAACCTCGAAGGCAACCTTCCGTTGTTTCGTTACGGCAACCTGTCCCGACACCGGTTCCGACGCTGGGTGTGGGGAGGATGATGGGGCCTCATTTTTTTGTTGCATGATGGGAACGGTAAAATGGAAGACGCTTCCCTGACCCTTGGCGCTATCCATCCAGAGGGCGCCACCCATGGCCTGGACAAGACGCTGGCAAATGGCCAGACCAAGACCTGACCCGCCGCGACTCCGTGTATTGGATGAGTCGACCTGGGTGAAGGGTTTGAAAACGATCTCTCTATCGGTCTCGGCGATACCGATACCGGTATCCGAGACGGAAAAGTGGATCACTTCAGGTTTTGGGATGGAGACCTCAACCCTGATTTTGCCACTGTCTGTGAACTTTACCGCATTGCCGATCAGGTTGAGCAGAACCTGCCGCACACGCTTGGGATCTCCCTCACAGATGTTATCCACGTCATCCGCGATGACGGTCTCCAGGTGAAGGTTCTTTTTTTGCGCATTGAGCGCGTGGATCTCTATTGCCTCCTGGACCATTTGCCGAAGATCATAGGGTTGGACCTCGATGAACACCTGTCCCGCCTCAATTCGGGACAAGTCGAGGATATCTTCGATGAGTGCCACCAGAGTTTGGCCAGCGCGAGTCAGGAGATCAAGATAACGGCTCTGCTCTGCATCCATGCTGGTTGCCGACAACACGTCCGCCATTCCGATCATGGCATTCATCGGTGTGCGGATTTCATGACTCATGATGGCCAGGAATTCGTTCTTCGTTCGGTTGGCCGATTGGGCGTGTTCAAGAGCTTTTTGTTTTTCAGCCTCCAACTGTTTGCGTTCGGTCATATCATAGCCGATGGCTAGCAATCCGATCACCTGACCGGATTGATCCTTGAGTGTCTTGTCGTACCATTCGATATCGCGCAGCCGCCCATCCTTGGTCACGATGGGATTCACGTTGCCTCTGGTTTGAATGTCGGCCACTGCCCTTTTGAAGAGAGTGCGGATCTCTGTGGCATCCTGTTTCGGCAAAAAAGTCGTAAACCAATCTTTGCCCTGAACCTCAGCCAGAGAATATCCGGATAGTTCTTCCAAAAAGGGGTTGATGCGCACGATCCGTCCTTCAACATCCAGGACCACAATGACTGTCTGGGCGGTATGGATCAGACTGTCGGCAAAATCTCTTTCATTCCGCAGAATCTTCTCTGTTCTGATACGGTCGGTCATGTCCGCAAACGTGGCCAAAAACTCCTCTCCGAAAGTGACGCCTCCGATCAGAATGGTCTTGACCTCTCCATTTTTGCAGGTCACTTCGTACTCGATCGGGGTGATGTCCACATTCTCTTCCACGGACCTGCGAACCGCCAACTCCCAGCTCTCCATAACCCACTTGCGGTAGGTTGCATCCGGACAGGCGCGTAGCCACCATGCATCAAGGTCGGGAGTATCCCGCAAGGAATAACCGAAAAGCTTGGTAAACCATCGATTGATATGAACTAGTTTGCCATCCTTGTTGACGAAACAAAGAGCGACCGAGACCTCCTGAAAAAGCCGCAGAAATTTCTGTTCGCTTGCACGCAACCCACTTTCGGCCTGGTTGCGTTCCGACATGTCTCGACCGATAGAAATCATCAGGGACTTATCGAAAAACCGTACTACGGAAACGGAATATTCGAAGGGAATGGTTTGCCCATTCTTGCAGATCAATGACAGTTCGACTTTCCCCTCCCCCTGCGACATGACTTCGCCAGCAGCACAAGCGGCTTTTTCCAGATCCTCGGGGCCATAGTAGCTGTCAGGTACTTTGAGGGCAGCGATCTCATCATCACCATAGCCACTGACTTGGCAAAATTTACGGTTCCAACGCAGGGCTTTTCCCGTGGCTGGGTCGAAAAGGAAATAAGTATCGTTGAGGGCGTCGATACTGCTCCGGATCAATGTCTGTTCATCCAACCTCTGTCGGGTAAGGTCACGTTCAAACCGATGGCTGGCCCACTCCCGGAGACCAATCAATCCAACCAACACAAAAAACAAACCAAACAGGGTATTCTGGTTTATAAGGACAAAATTCCCCGGCACCATGTAACCGACAATGCCCAACAGGAACAGGCCAACCAACGGAAAAAGGAAATCGACGTTGGCCAGGAGATGATCATCCGGTTGCCGAGGTATGTCGTCAGCGGATTTTCCTTCCCTGGCAACAGAGGGGTGGGAGGCAGCCAGAAAGATGGCAGCGAAGCCGAACAGCCAGAGTATGTCGATATGGTTGCCGACGTGATAACCGTGTCCCAGCAGCGCATAGGCGTACAGGCTGTCGGTCACGGCATGAATGGCCAGGGCAACGGTCAGGAGCATGGTGACTGCATCTTCCAGTGGGTGTTGCCAACTCCAGGACAGACTTATGCTGAAAAGCAATGCTGATACATAAAAAACAGGATAGGCAATAGCTGCCCATTTATGGAGAATCGACGTTGATTGTTCCGCCAAAGGTTGCGCAAACATGAGCAGATGGACCAACAAGATACTGATGGCCAAAATCCCAAGTTTACTAAACTGTAATATTTTGAATGAGTTGAATGCAAATGAATTGGGACGGCGGTGGTACATGCCGATGGCCATCAGCGGTGCAAAAGCCAGGTAACCGAGATCAGACCAGTTTGGGAAAGGGGTCATCCACCGGGCGACCAACTCGTACCAGTCCCAAACAATCATGCCTGCAAACCATGAAAAACAGGCACTGGTGATCAACAGCCACCCAGTCCGAAATCGTCCTTGCGTCGAGCGGGCAGCAAAAAAAGCCCGCACCCCCGCCCCGCCCGAGGCGATGGTCCAGGAGAAATCCGTCCAGTAGAGGGAAAATGGATCTCCTGGCTTCAAGCCAAACGCCACCAAGGCAAACAAAGCGAGGAACCCAACAGCCACAAAGGAGTCGATGCGTCTCAAGCCAATCATCTCCGGTGCCCCTCTCCGTTTTGCAGCTTTCTTCGCTCATGTTGCAAATGGTAGTATGAACCATTGAACATTGAAACTCAAAAGCATACCTCGCGGGGGTGTGCGATTGCCCAAGGAAGGCATGCGAGGAGACACTCATGGTATTGTCTTCGGTTACCCAACTGATATGGATGAGAGAAAATGCTGCGACCACCTCGCAGAGATTTTGGGTGGTGTCCTACGTTGACCTAACTGGTCTAGCCGGGAACAAAACCCACTCTTC
>JADGBZ010000129.1 GCA_015231175.1 Magnetococcales bacterium
TCATCCACAACGTGAGAATGCGGGGCAAACGGGTGCTGCATTCTCTGTTGGATCTCCTGGTGCGATAAGCCCCCGGAATCCATATTGAGCCTTATTTTTCTCAAGCTTGACGATTGCGAAATACCAGAAAATATTAAACAATATCTTGTTATTGATTATCACAAAAATAAAGAAGATGCCTACGAGAAGCTGTTGGAGATCTGCACTCAAACAACCTATAAGAATCATTAAAAAGTGAAGAAAATGTTCCGGGTCGTCAAGAGCGGTTTGGAAGCGCACCCCATCGACCACCATCTGGCCAACATGGATGCAAAAAATTTACATATACGCAGCGACAACGTGCGGGTAGAATGCGCCCGCTACAGAAGTTTGTACGAACCTGGTAGCATTCTGGTTCAAATGGACATGCCCTGTCGTTCCATAAAACCTCAAATCAAGGAGCGTGCGCTATGAAGTTGAAATCTCTGATGATGGTGCTTGTAGGTTCTGTTTTGGTCAGTGGTGTGGCCTATGCCGGGGCTGATGATATGAAGTGGGTCGCCAAATGCGTGAGCGACAACAGCGACGCCAAGGTGTCGGTTGAAATCGTCACCAAGTACTGCTCCTGCATGAACGCCAAGATGGATGAGAGCGAAACCCAGTCGATCTCCACCTGGGAAAAATCGCACCCCACCGAGATGAAAGCCTGTGAAAAAGAGGCCGGCTGGAAATAGCAGCCAGGTTTGATTGTCGGGGACTCACCCCGAACCCCACCGGGAAGGGCACTGCCCTTCCCGGATTGTTTTGATAGCCCCTCAAATACCTTGAATGACCATGCCATCCCGCAGCTTGGGTTCAAACCAGGTGGATTTGGGCGGCATCACCCCTCCGGCGTCCGCGACGGTCATGAGGTCCGTCACGCTGGTCGGATGGAGGGAAAAAGCCACGGCCATCTCTCCGCTCCGGACCCGCTCCACAAGCCCGGTCAGGCCACGAATGCCGCCGACAAAATCAATCCGATCGTCCACCCGGGGATTTTTGATCTCCAGGAGTGGCTCCAGAAGGTGATTTTGTAGAATGCTGACGTCCAGACGTGCGATGGGATCCTGCAACGAGGCCAGATCGATGCGGCACGTCAAACGATACCAACGGTCGCGCAAAAACATGCCGAAAACGTGTGGCCTGTCGGGTTGGACGGGTTGATTGTCGGGCTGAAGGTCGAAGCGTTCCGCCACCCGGGCCAAAAACGTTTCCGGTGTCATGCCGGAAAGATCCCGCACGACGCGGTTGTACTCCAAAATGCGAACCTGATCATCGGGAAACATCACCCCCATGAACCGGTTGAAGGGCTCTTCCCCTGTGCAGGAGCCTCGTTCAGCGCGTCGCGCCCGGCTCACCCGGGAAGCCGCTGCCGCCCGATGGTGGCCATCAGCAATGTACAAGGCGGCGAGCGTGTCAAACAAACCCACCAGTTGGTCGATGAATGCCTTCTCGGACACCACCCAGAGGGTGTGCCGGATGCCATCATCCGCCACAAAATCGAAGACCGGTTCACGACGGACAACCTGATCCAACACCTGATCGATGGACCTTTCGTGACGATAGGTCAGAAATACCGGGCCGGAATTGGCCCCCAGGGTATCGGCGATGCGTGTCCGGTCATCCTCCTTGTCCGGGCGGGTATGTTCGTGTTTTTTGACCCGATCGGTCAGATAGGCATCGACGGAGATGGCGGCCACCAGACCGGTCTGCTGATGCCCACCCTGAACGAGCCGGTAGACATAGAGGGATGGGCACGAATCCTGAAGCAGAATCCCGCTCTCTTGCATGGCAAGAAAATTGTGGCGGGCTCTCTGGTAAACCTGTGCATCGTGGGGGGAGATCTTCGGATCCAGGTCAATCTCCGCCTTGGAGACGTGCAGGAAAGAGTGGGGATTGCCCCGGGCCATGGTGGCCGCTTCAGTCCGGTTCAGGACATCGTAGGGAGGCGCTGCAACCTCCCTGACCCGATCCGGTCGCGGACGCCATCCTGGAAACGGCTGAATGAGTGATATTTTTCCCATGGTGTGACTTTCCTTGTCTTCCGCAACGTGACATCCCTGTCTGGCTCGGGTCATCGGCGCAGGGTGCGGAAAACATACAATGCCCGCCGCCTCTGGACAACCCCTGTAGGGTGTATCTATCCTTGATTTGGTGTAACTGTTCAGCACCCTTTCAAGAAAAGCCTGGATATGAAAGCCTTTGTCAGGGCTTCGCCCCGAACCCCACCAGGATACCGTCTCAGGCCCTGCCAGGGAGCCAGCCCCCTGGACCCCGATGCGTCGTCGGGTGGTGAATCGTTACCCTGTATCCGGAGTTTGGGCATGACCCGCTTGGGCACATCCGTCGCACGCGAAACCATCACCCTGGCCGATCCCGGGGTTGTCGCCACCCACTATTGGCGAACTTTACCTGACGGACGCATCCAATGCGATGTTTGTCCCCGCATCTGCCGGTTGCGTGAGGGGCAACGCGGCCTTTGTTACGTGCGCGCCCGGACCGCCGATCAAATTGTTCTGACCAGCCATGGCCGCTCCCATGGCTTTTGTATCGATCCCATCGAAAAAAAACCTCTCTACCATTTTTATCCAGGCAGCGCCATTTTGTCGTTTGGGACAGCGGGGTGCAATCTGGCGTGCAAATTTTGTCAAAACTGGCACATGAGCCGATCCCGCTCCATGGACGAGCAGATGGCCACGGCCACCCCCGCGCAACTTGCTGCCGCTGCCCAACGCCTGGGGTGTCGCTCCCTCGCCTATACCTACAACGATCCTGTGGTCTTCATGGAGTATGCCATGGATGTGGCGCAGGCCGGGCATGCCCTGGGCATACAATCCGTGGCCGTCACCGCTGGTTATATGCAGGATGCCGCCCGCGAAGCGTTCTATCGCCATATGGATGCCGCCAATGTCGATCTGAAGGCCTTCTCGGAACGTTTTTATCGGCGTCTGTGTGGGGGTTCCCTGCAACCTGTTCTGGAAACGTTGCAGTACATCCATGCAAAGACGGATGTCTGGCTGGAGATCACCACCCTGCTGATCCCTGGCGAGAACGACTCGGACGCCGAACTGGAGAGCATGACGCAATGGGTGGCCACCCACCTGAGCGTCGATGTCCCCATCCATTTTTCGGCTTTTCATCCGGCCTATCGTCTCCAGGAAAAACCCCGTACTCCCGCCGCCACCCTGACCCGCGCCCGCCATATTGCCCGCAACAATGGCCTGCGTTATGTCTACACGGGAAATCTCCACGATCCGGCTGGAGGAGTCACCCATTGCCATGCCTGTGGCCACCAGCTCATTGTCCGGGATGGCTATACCCTGCTGGCCTGGCATCTGACCCATCAGGGAGACTGCGCAACGTGTGGCACCTCCTGTGCCGGAACTTTTGCCGCCGCACCGGAAAACTGGGGCGCACGCTGCGTTCCGGTTCGGGTGTAATACACTGTAATCAAATGTTATCAACCTGGAAAACCTTGCTGCATGCCTCATAAAGACCTTGCCTGCCACCTCGGAAAAGTGGTAGCCTGTCGGGGGTTGTCATGTGGGCTTGGCCCAGAATTTGATCCCAAACCAATGCGGCGACCTTCCTTCAACACCATGCACAATATGCCCTGCTTCCATGTCAGACGATGCGGCGGTTCCAAAAATAAACAAAGTACCCAGTGGAACATATGCGGAGACTCTTCCCCCTGATTGTCCGCCCAGCGATGCGGTGAAACCGAGTGAAAGATTTGCTTACAGGCTTTTGATGGAATTACCTGCGAAAAGGGAGGATTTTGACTCGCACGCAAAGCTCGAAAAAAAAGCCCCCTCTCCAGGCAATCGTTGGTATGGGAAGTGTTCAGTCATGGGCAGTCAATCTTCGTCATCAAATGCAATAACAGGAAAAACGTTGCTATATTTTGATGGTCCGCAAATTATTCACCTGAACGAAACGAATGAGAGTGGAACGTCGGTGATCGCTGTTGCAGTCGATTATGACGACTCGGAGATGGAACAACCATTTTTTGCTTGTTACATATGTAAAGATGACTGGGAAAGGTATGCTGAAGGTAAAAAGGATCTTTACTATTTGTTTTCCAACGCACTGCAAGGAGAATGTTATTTTTTTGATTTGCGTGCGCAACATAATGAAGTTGTCCAATCAAGATTGGCGTCCAATGAAGAGGTTGAGAATAGCGATTTTTGGCCTGACAAGGGCTTCCTTTTCTCAGGCCATAGTGAAGATATGGATGAGTTTTGTGGAATTTTTAAACCTCGCATCGACCTTGGTGCGAACATAATCTGGGAGGAAATGGTCTATTCTTTTTGATGTACACCCCATTCACCTCAAGAAAAGCCTGGACATGAAAGCCTTTGTCAGGGCTTCGCCCCGAACCCCGCCAGGACTCTGTCTTAGGCCCTGCCAGGGAGCCAGCCCGCTGGACCCCGATTCGTTGCCGGGTGGAGAATGGTTGCGATATTTCAGGCCATAAAACCCAACAATTGCCCCCGGGACCGGAAGGTTGGGTCGGGGGTGGGTCGTACAAACCAACAAGGAGCGTATCATGAGCGAAAATCCTTTTGACAACCGGGCACGAGCCCAGGCTCATGCCGAGTCGGGGGCCATGCCGGCCATTGATGTCAAGGACTCGGCGGTCGAATACCTGAAGCAGGTCTATGCACTGTTGGCGGCCAGCCTGGTCATGGCTGTTGCATCTGGCTATGTGGGCATGTACACCCCCTTCGCCTTCGAACACCCGATCCTGCTCCTGGTGATCGAAGTGGGCGTCTTTTTCCTGGCCCTGAAAATCAAAAACACCCCCACACTGTTTCTGTTCGCGGCCATCTCCGGTTTCACGATCGGACCGGTCATTGCCGTCTACGTTGGCAGTGGTCTCTCTGGTGTGGTCGGTCAGGCAATGTCCCTCACGGCTGCCATCTTCGTGGGTATGACCTTCTATGCCATGACCACCCGGCGCGACCTCTCCATGATGGGAACCTTCCTCTTTGCCGGCCTGATCGTCCTGCTCGTGGGATCGCTTCTCAACATGTTCTTCCACTCCTCGGCCATGGGCTTTGCCCTGAGCGCCGCCGGCGCCCTGATCTTCTCCCTCTACATCGCCTGGGAAACCCAGTCCCTCAAGGAAAATCCCTGGGCCGTGAAGCCTCAGGAAGCGGCTCTTTCCATGTATCTGAACGTCATCAACCTCTTCCTGTCTCTCCTGCGTTTGTTGGGGATTCTCGGGAGCGATGATTGAGAAGATGCCTTTTGCATGGTGGCAACTGTCCGGCGCCCTTGCGAGAAAAGCTTTGACATGAAAGATTTTGTCGGGATGTTGCCCCGGACCCCGCCAGGAGGAAGGGCGTAGCCCTTTCTCCTGGACCTCCACCCCACTTTCAATGATTATTTTCTCGGGGCTCTGCCCCGGACCCCGCCAGGAGGAAGGGCGCAGCCCTTCCTCCTGGACCTCCATCCCAGTCTTT
>JADGBZ010000130.1 GCA_015231175.1 Magnetococcales bacterium
AAGGGCTCTGCCCTTGACCCGCCAGGGAGCCAGCCCCCTGGACCCCGATTCCTGAAAAACCACGGGGCTTTGTCTTCAGGCCCCATTTTTGAGGGAGATTAGCTTGATTTCAGACATCACCATCGCCATTCTGGGTGGCGGCAATATGGCATCGGCTCTGATCAGCGGACTTTGTCAGGCCAGCTTTCCACCCGAGCGCATCCAGGTTGCGGAACCAGACACTTCACGGCGCACCACCTTGCAGGAACGCTTCGGGGTTACGGTGCAAAGCGACAACAAGGCCGTAGTAGCCAACGCCCATGTTGTGGTGGTAGCTGTCAAACCGGGTGTAGTTCCCGAGGTGTTGCGGGAGATACGCGCCACGTTGCCGCCCCAGGTATTGCTCCTTTCCATCGCTGCCGGCATCTCTCTGGCCCGCCTGAGCGAAGCTTTGTCTCCGGGCCAACCCATCGTGCGCGCCATGCCCAACACACCGGCCCTGATCGGGGCGGGCATCACGGTTCTCTGCCCAGGAGATAGAGTGGCACCTTCCATGGTGGCCATGGCACAGGATATCATGCGGGCGGCGGGTGATGTGGAGGTCATTCGGGATGAAAAACTCATGGACGCAGTGACTGCCTTGTCGGGCTCCGGTCCGGCCTACCTCTACCTCGTTGCCGAGGCCCTGTCCGATGGTGGTGTGGCGTGCGGCCTGCCGCGGGAATTGGCCGACCGCTTGGCACAACGTACTCTTTTGGGAAGCAGCCGCCTGCTGGTGGAAAGCGGGCAACACCCGGCTGTCCTGAAAAACCAGGTCACCTCTCCTGGCGGTACGACCATCGCCGCCTTGCGCCGCCTGGAGGCCTCCGGCGTGCGCAGTGCCCTCATGGAGGCTGTGGTGGCAGCATGGCAACGTTCTCGGGAATTGAACAACGCCTGACCTTGGACCAGGAGTTTGTCATGGGAATTTTTCACTCGATCGGTGCACTGCTGGGGTTCATTCTGCAAATCTACTCCTGGATGATCCTGGCCCGCGTCCTTCTCTCCTGGGTCAATCCAGACCCTTACAACCCTGTTGTGCAGTTTCTGGCGCGACTGACCGACCCGGTGCTGCGTCCGCTGCAACGCCTTATCCCCAGCATAGGTGGCTTGGACCTTTCTCCCATCGTGGCCATGATGGGCATCATGATGGCGCAGCGCCTGGTGGCTGCCTTGTTCAGTGGGGTGCCAGCCGGTCTGGCCGTGGGTGTCCTGGCTGGAGAAGTTTTAACCATTCTCCATTTGTTCCTGACTCTCTACATGCTGCTGCTGGTGGCCCGTGGTGGCATCAACATCCATTCCTGGCTGACCTTTAAACAGGGGAGATCACCTAGGTTCAATTTGCGTCATCCCGTCAATTTGTTTCTGTATCAGGTTACAGAACCCTTGTTGCGGCATTTGCGGCGTTGGGTACCGACTTTCGGGCCGCTGGATGTGTCGCCCCTGGCGGCGGCGTTTCTGCTGCTCATGCTTCTCTTCCTGATCCAGAGTGCGGGGATGGCGGTCACCTCTCCGGCGGAGTCTGTTGACTATATTCTGCCTTGAGGATGCACCTGACGGTCCAGGCTTTTCTTTGCGTAACGATTCACCCACCGCCAACGAATCGGGGTCCAGGGGGCTGGCTCCCTGGCAGGTCCAGGACGGAGTCCTGGTGGGGTTCGGGGCGAAGCCCTGACAAAAGCTTTCATATCCAAGCTTTTCTTGCAAGGGTGGTGAATCGTTGCTTCTTTGTAAGGGTACCGAAGAGTTGCCCCGCTGAGGGTACCGAAAGGTTGCCCTGTTTCAAACTCTCAACTCAACAATTGCAGGGTGCGCGATGTATCCAGGTTTCCCAATGACCCAAGCAACAAGGGGGCGAGGTCAGCCGACTGATTGGCCAGATGCATCGTGATGGCTTGCACAGTCGCCAAACTGCCGGAGGTCTGGGAGACGTTGGACGTATCCCAGGAGCTGACGCCAGGCCGGAGAGAGTCGTTGTGCCTGAAGGCCAACAGTTTCCCGGAACCAAACGTGGCGCCGGGGATGATTTGGTCATGTCCCTTTTGGGTCTTGCCAGCGCCGGCCTGAAGATTGTTGCGCTCACTTTGCGTCGGAGTTGGAGAGGATGGCAACGTCGAATCCAACCCTCCCTGGTGGGTGGAGGAACCCTGATTTGTTGTCCCGTAAGGGGACACCAACAACGAATGGACCGCATTGAAATCGATGGCCACGACACTCCTCCCAAGTGAATCCGTCAAAGCGCGGAGTCCGACGGTACTTCTCTCCGGCCTGTGTTGAACTGTCCTGCAATTTTTTCCCCGGCGAGCAGAAGATCTGGGAAAATTTTGCCACCTGACCATGAAACACGTCGGATGGGTCTAGGTGGTGGACAATCTTGGGTGTTAATGAAGCAATATTCGTGCCAAATTAAAAAATATGGAACCACTCAGCTTTGACAAACCTGCCATGCGGCTTTTGCAGACCTGCCATATATGGACCCACCCCCGCACGCCTCCATCCCCACCACAACCGGATCACCGCAATGTCGATACCGATTGTCGTAATATTCATCTCGGACCCTCCCTCTCTCAATGTGACAGGTTTGGTACTGCTTTCCAGTGTGGCCCATCAGAGGCCGAATTTGAAGAGGGGTGGGTCCATCCCATCACCAGGGAGCCAGCCCCCTGGACCCCGATTCGTTCTGGTCAATGGCACACCATGCTTTTTATGGTATCTTGGCAGGGTCATTTTGATTTTATGGAGGCCTTGCCCTCTGGCCCCACTCCTTCGGAGCTTACCAACGCATGAGTGACCTTCCCACGAACAATATGAACGGCATGAGCGACCTGCCCGCCAGCGAAACCCAGGAAAGCGGCAACTCCACCTACGGCGCCGACAGTATCAAGGTTCTCAAGGGGTTGGATGCGGTCCGCAAACGCCCCGGCATGTACATCGGCGACACCGACGACGGGACCGGTCTGCACCACATGGTCTTTGAGGTGGTGGATAACGCCATCGACGAAGCGTTGGCCGGGTTTTGCGACCACATCGAGGTTACCATTCACACCGATGGTGGCGTCACCGTGCGCGACAACGGACGGGGCATCCCTACCGATCTTCACGAGGAGGAGGGGCGCTCCGCCGCCGAGGTGATCATGACTGTTCTTCACTCCGGCGGAAAATTTGATCAAAACTCCTACAAGATTTCCGGCGGTCTGCACGGCGTAGGCGTCTCTGTGGTCAACGCCCTGTCGGAGCGCCTGGAAATGACCATCCGGCGTGGTGGGGAGGTGTGGTACCAGGAATACAGCGAGGGGACGCCTCTGGGCGACATCAGGGTGACCGGTACGACCCAGATCACGGGAACCCAGATCACCTTCTGGCCCAGCCGGCAGATATTTCACGATGTCACGGAGTACTCTTTCGATATTCTTTCGCAACGCCTGCGGGAGCTCTCTTTTCTGAACTCCGGCATCAAGATTCGCATCCACGACCAGCGCACCGACAAGAGCAACGATTTTCACTACGAGGGGGGCATACGCTCCTTTGTCGAGCACCTGAATCGTGCCCGCACGCCGCTTTTGGAACCCCCGATCTGCTTTGTGGATGACCGGGAGCAGGTTCACCTGGAGGTGGCCATGTTGTGGAACGACGGCTACCAGGAGAATGTTTTTTGTTTCACCAACAACATTCCCCAACGTGACGGGGGAACCCACCTGGCGGGTTTTCGCGCCGCCTTGACCCGAACTGTCAACAACTACGCCACCAACTCCGGTCTGCTGAAAAAGGAGAAGATTGCTCTTTCCGGCGACGATTGTCGCGAGGGTCTGACGGCAGTCATCTCCGTCAAGGTGCCCGACCCCAAATTTTCTTCGCAGACCAAGGAAAAGTTGGTCTCTTCCGAGGTGCGTGCGGCGGTTGAGGGGATTGTCGCTGAAAAACTGGCCGTTTTTTTGGAGGAGAATCCCCAGGCGGCCAGGGAGATCGTTGCCAAGACCGTCGAAGCAGCCGCAGCCCGGGAGGCTGCCCGCAAGGCGCGTGAACTCACCCGTCGCAAGAGCGCCCTGGAGATCACCTCCCTGCCCGGCAAGCTGGCCGATTGCCAGGAACGGGATCCGGCCTTGTGTGAACTTTACCTGGTCGAGGGGGATTCCGCCGGAGGTTCCGCCAAGCAGGCCCGGGATCGTAAATATCAAGCGATTCTTCCCCTCAAGGGAAAGATTCTCAACGTCGAAAAATCACGCTACGACAAGATTCTCACCTCTGCCGAAGTGGGCACCCTGATCACTGCCCTGGGAACCGGCATCGGGCGTGAGGAGTACAACATCGACAAACTGCGGTATCACCGCATCATCATCATGACCGACGCCGACGTGGATGGCGCACACATCCGCACCCTGCTCCTCACCTTCTTCTACCGGCAATTCCAGGAGATCATCACCCGGGGACATTTGTTCATCGCCCAACCTCCCTTGTACCGCGTCCAACGCGGCAAAAAGGAGATTTATCTTAAGGATGATTCACAGCTTGATGAATTACTTATGAAAAATGGCGCAGAGGGGATGGTGTTGCACACCGCGACAGCGGCCATTGATGGGGAGGCGTTGGATCTGCTCATTCGGGATGCCCATCGTTATCGGCGCCATCTGGAGCGCCTGGCGCGGCATCAGGATGCTTTGGTGTTGCGTGCCGCCACGGCGGGTTGTCGTTTGAGCCTGACAGAGTTGGAGACACCCCAGAAAGCTGCCACGGCCCGTGACCGTTTGCTGGATGCCATTCAGCGGCAGTCCGGATCCGATGGGCGGGTGACTGTCACTGTCGATCAGGATCCTGAAACGGGTGTGCAATCCCTGCACGTCGAACGGATTGTGCATGGCGTACCTTCCAGGACCAGGCTGGATACCGCTCTGTTGCGTTCGCCGGAGTTTCGCGAGATGGGCCGATTGGCAGCGGAGATTCATGCCCGGATGGGCGATATGGCCACCCTGGTCAAAGGCAGCCGTTCCCTCTCTGTCACCGGGCCCGACTCCCTGGTGGAGCATATTATCACCGAGGGGCGCAAGGGACAAACCTTCCAGCGTTACAAAGGTTTGGGAGAAATGAATCCGGGTCAGCTGTGGGATACCACCATGAATCCACAGGTGCGGACGTTGTTGCAGGTCAGGGTGGAGGATGCCGTTGCCGCCGACGAGGTGTTTACCACGCTGATGGGAGATGCTGTCGAACCAAGGCGGGATTTTATCCAATCCAATGCGCTCAACGTCAGCAATCTGGACGTATAGAAAGCCTGACGCATTGGGATCCTGGGGGCTGGCTCCCTGGTGGGTCAAGGGCGTCGCCCTTGCGGGGTCCGGGGCAGCGCCCCGTTTTGTTTTTGTACGCCCCCCTTTTCCCAGGCCTTTTTTGCGCTTTTTGCAA
>JADGBZ010000131.1:0-5112 GCA_015231175.1 Magnetococcales bacterium
TGGCAATCACCATCACGGATTTTGTCATGTTTGAAGAGCTTTCCGAGATAGTCAACCGCTTTGTGCTGCGGGCCTCGGATAATCCGGAAATTTCACTGGATGATCTGGAGTTGGTTTTTGCCGAGTTGCCAAAATTTACCAAGGACGAGGATGCTTGCATCTGCGCAGTGGATAAATGGTTCTATTTTTTGCGGCATGCTGGTGATCTTGCGGCGGTGCCCAAGAGTCTGGAGGATGACCCGGCGATCAAAAAGGCGTTTGCCATAGCCAACAAGGCTGGATTGACCGCCGAAGAGTTGGAGAGTCAGGAGAGGAGGGAGATGTTCATTCAGGACCAGCGTGGGGTGGTTATCTTTGCGGAGCAGAAAGGTCGCCGGGAAGGCCGTCAGGAGGGCCGTCAGGAAGGTCGTCAGGAGGGTCTTCAGGAGGGCCGTCAGGAGGGCCGCCGGGAGGGTGAGTCTGCCGTTTTGCTGCGCATGTTGCGTCGTCGTTTCCCGGACCTTCCTGCGTGGGTCGAGGCGAAAATTTTTGCCGCCAGTCTTGACACTTTGGACGTATGGTTGGATCGGGCCATGGATGCCTACACACTGGATGATGTTTTTGGTGACGGGACGACCAACGCAAAGTGAAACACAGAGCGGTGACCATCATGATTGATTCCGGCCAGGCAGATCCCCTGCTCGTTCCACACCTTCCATAACGCCATAGATCGACGCCCGTGCGACCACCGACCGGGCCCACGCGGTATGGGTGGCGGGCTCACACATCACTTGTTCGACCGGGAACACAGCCGGGGCCCCGGGCTCCAGCACCCTGCTGGCCATGGCGAGGTCCATCGACGATACCCGATAGTGTTTCTCGATCCGGCTCACCTGTGAGGGGTGGATCGCCGTCTTGCCCACCAGTCCATGCTCCAGGTCGCGGAACACCTCTTCATCCAGGGTTTCCAGATCGCCGAACTCCTCGAACACGGGCGCGGTGAGGGAGAAGCCATCGGGGGTGAACGCCGTGGCAAGGGAGGCAATGACCGGACCGATGGCGCCGTCATAGATGGTTCGTCCCGGTCGGCGCCTTATCCCGAGCAGGTTCATCAGGTCGTTGCCGCCGATGCGCAGGGCCAGCACCCGCTCTCTGACCCCAGGGGTCAGGAGCGCCTGCCTGATCCCGGCGACCTCGGCGGGGTCGAACACCTCGCGGGTCTCCAGGATGGGCATGAGCAGGAACCGCTTGGGAATCAGCGCCACATGGGCGACCAGGCTCTCCCTGGTGGCTTTCGGTACCACGAAACCGGTAATGTGCCCCACCCCTTCCATCGTCAGGATGTTGGCGAGCACGGCGGTGTTCCTGGGGCGCACGAACACCAATGGTGCGTTGGCGCCAAGTTGCGGCAGGCATCTGCGGAGATTCTCCAGCGCGGTGTCCACCTGCCCCGGCAGGATGCTGTCCTCGGTGCAGAGGATCACCGACCTCAGGGCGGGCATGTTTTTGCCATTCGCCACCGCAGCCAGGTTGGGACAGGTGGCGGGGACGTAGAGGCTGGCACCCAGCGAAAGCGGCGAAAGGATCATGTCTCCTCCAATCTCTGGATGACCGCACAGGCCTTGTAAGGTAACTCCGGGTCCGTTATGGTTTCGATCCCCCGCTCTGCTGCCAGCCCCATCAGGTGTTTGATGTCCAAGGCTCCCGGATCCCTTACCAGCACCATCGCTGGCATGCGCCGCAGCATGGCTCGGGTCGCTTCGCCGATACCGGGTTTGATCCGGTTGCGGTCTTCGGTTCCCACCCGTGCCAGCATCTTCGCGAGGAACGCACCCGAGCGCCTGGCGGCCCGGCTGCGCTCCACCTTGCCCCAACGGGCGGGTTCGGCGGTGGCGAGACTGGCAGCGACATCCACCATCTGCCGGTCCACGTAATCCCGGCTCAGATCCATGCTGGCCAGGTGGTCGAGCACCACACAACCGTGAAATTCACCGGGACCGATCAGGGCGTTGTTCAGTACGGTTCGACTGACCAACCCGGATACCACCCCATTGAGGATCGCCGATGGGATCAGATAATCTTCGTCACCCGCCGCGAGGGCAGCCACCCCAGCGAGATCGGAGAGCACACACAACGGAGCGTCCCGCAACGCCGACAGGTCATGAGCGACGACCCTGGCCAGCTCATTGCCGATCGTTCCCTTGCCGGTCCAGCCATCCACGAAGACCACTTCCGCAGCGGGATGCACCGCCAGGATGGCCCGCATGGCCACCCGATCAATGCCCCGGTCGCGGATGATGGAGACCGAGTAGTGGAACGCCTTGCGCCCCAACAGGGCGAGCGCCCGCCGCAGCAGCACTCCCACCGGCGTGCCCGCCCGGGCGAGGCTGACCAGCACCACGTTCTCCCCCTCCCGGAGGGCGAGGGCTCTGGCCAGCCGGGCCACATCCCTGCCCACCCGTTCCCGGTTGAGTGCAAACGCCTCCCGGAACGCGGCCAGGTATGCTTGGGAAGGGGGCCGTTCCGGGGCAAGCATTTCGCTGTAGTGCCTCACCCCGCTCTGGATCGCCCTTTCCTTTTCGGCCACCTCCGTGAACGCCATGGTCACCGGTTTGAGCAGGAAGGTGACATCAACCGGCGCGTAGCTGCCACTGAATCCATCGGCCAGCCCCATCATGCCGTTGCTCCACATGGAGACATGGCGCCGTGGATCTGGGATCCCCCCGGGGTGATGATGTAGTCACACAGCGCCATGAAACCGAGATCCGTTAGGCTGTCGCCGACGCCGATGGTGAGTGGCTGGTCGGCGCCAGCATGCCGCTCCAGGAAGTAGGCAACCGCGTTGGCCTTGTTCAGAAAGGGGGGCAGCAGGGCCAGGTTGTTGCCGTTCAGATGGACGGTCCACTCCGCCGGGACCGCTGGGGCCATCACCCCGGCCAGCCGCGCCAGCTCCGCTGCGGAGCCGGTGTTGTGCTTCACCGATAGATAGAGCGACAACCCGGCGTCGCAAATGACCCGGTGGCGCACATCCACCTCGTGAGCGGCGGCATGCTCTGCCACCATCCTGTGCAATGCTTCCATTGGTGCAGCGGAGTCGGCGGCAGAGGCGGACATGCGCCGCTGCCACTCAAGGTCCAGAGCGTCACCCGGTCCCAGGATGACGCCGCCGAAGGAACAGATCGCCCACTCCCCCAGGGTTAGCACCACGCGCCGGAAGGCATCCAGGTTGCGCCCTGTGACGGGCACCACGGTGGCATCGCGGACGAGCCATGCGAGAAACGCGGCCTGCCGCTCACAGAGAAACGAATGGGGCCGCCCCTCCCGGTCCACAGCGGCAGGTTGGTCCGCTGCCGGGTTTTTGTGCTCCGACTGGAACAGGGTGTCATCCAGATCCACGAATACAAGACGCCGCATTTTACCTCGTTCCATGGTTGAAATAGATCGCTTCGGCGCCGAGGGTGGCGATGAGTTGATTCTGAGCAGTCTCTGGAGGCGTTTCGTAGCACACCAGCACCCGGTCGTACTGCCCGGGATGGACTGAATACAGGTAGTTCGGGATGCCGTCGGCGTAGGCATCCGGAAATGTCAACGTTCCCTGGATGGCGTTGCCTTCCAGGATCGGCGAGCGCGTGGTGGATTGCACCATGACATCCGCCCCCATCGTCGCCAGCCGTTCGGCCAGATGGAACGGCGGAAAGACGAATTCGCCGGTGCCGAGCACCAGGATCCGCTCCCCGGGCCGGGCGCTGATCCCCAGCACATGGTCCGGCAGCGGGCGGGGCTGACGGAGCCCAAGTCGGCCCCAATTGACAGGGAGCAGATGATCCTTGTGATCCCCATTGCCGGTGACATGCGGCATTTCCGGGGGCGGAACACTCGCCGGGAAGAACGAGTACCCACCTTCCAACAGGGAGACAAAATCGGTCTGGACCGGCATGGCGGTGCGCACATCCTGCCGACGCGATGCCCCCATCCAGTCGGTTATGGTGACGCACACGATTCGTGACAACCTGGGCATCTCCTCCCGCAAGGTCGTGGCGAGGGCGACAAAGGTGGCGCCGGTAGTGGCCTCGTCATCCACCAACACCAGGGTGCGGCTTGCAGTCAGCAACGCGGCGTCATCGGCGGATGCGGGTCGATGGAGCAGGTGGCCGGTGGCGTGGCTGTGAGTCTCCTCGAAGGCGGCCAGTATGGGGTGGGCGCCGATCCGGTAGCGGGTGGAGTGGATGAACAGCAGGTCGTCGCGGCCCGATGCCATTCGCCAAAGGTCATGCACACCATGCCCCAGCCCGACAGCCGTCTCTGCCATGCCGATCACCGTAGCCGGGCCGGTCACATCTGCGGGCAGTTTTTCCACCAACAGCCGACACACCAGCCGCATCACCGCCGGAGTTGCAGGTATATGCCTGCCAAGTACGCGGCTGACAAACAAGAATGGACGATTTGGATTTTTGCGGCTGGCGAAACCGCACAACTGGTCGAGTTCGAGCTTGTCAACCATGCCATGGACCCTCAACTCTCCTGTAGAGAGCTCAACCGCTCTTTCCATGGTTCTGCCTCGCACATGCACGGATATAAGATCGTTTTGCATCAAAGGGCCTTGACCATCGTTTCAGGCTGAAGCTAACCACATGATGCGGCATGGGACAAGAGTTTCGGTGGGGCTGATCACGTGACGCGGCATGGGAGGTGCTGACCGATGCCAGCGTTTTGTCGCTCTTGTCGACAGGTCAATTTTGTTGTCTGATCTCCGCGAGTGGCCGATGTGTTCTTGGTAACATGATGAAATGATAGGGATCATCAAAAAAAACGCGACCATTTTGATTTTTGTGTTGACGGCGTGCGGGGGATTCAGTATGATCCCTTTTTACCGGTTGGGGAGAAGAAAGTTTCTCCGGTCGGCAGGGGTCCAGGGCGTGTATTCGGAATGGATCCTGCACTCAGGGGTGATACCCTGGCAAGGCCTCACGACAGGCTTTGTTCGCTCTTTGAAAATCCAAGCATACATCAATGTGGGGCCAACCTGTTAGTTCTTGGTCTGTTTTGATAAGAATAGCGGGTTTGGTTTTGGTAGTTAGGAAGCCAAGCAACGCCAGGAATATCGATGGGAAACTGTCGGAGAGTTTGATCCTG
>JADGBZ010000131.1:5124-5377 GCA_015231175.1 Magnetococcales bacterium
CGAACGCTGGCGGTACGCTTAACACATGCAAGTCGCACGGTAACGGGTCTTTCGGGATGCCGACGAGTGGCGAACGGGTGAGTAACGCGTGGATACCTGCCCCGAGGTGTGGGACAACAGCTGGAAACGGCTGCTAATACCGCATAAGCCTTACGAGGGAAAGGCGCAAGTCGCCTTGGGAGGGGTCCGCGTCGGATTAGCTTGTTGGTGGGGTAAAGGCCTACCAAGGCGATGATCCGTAGCTGGTCTGAGA